>JAFUZB010000359.1 GCA_017476845.1 Clostridia bacterium | reverse complement strand
GAGAAGGATACTGCAGATAAGCTCCTCCCCTATCTGGAGGACGAGCTGCCAGGCCTTGTGTCCATCTTTGAGGACACGCGCGACCTCTCCCTAAGCAGCGCATACGACCTGCGCCCCGAAGAGATGCAGGGCGTCACGGTATACATCATCCGCACCGACCTGAAATAAGTCATGTACAAGGACAGCTCCAAAAAGCGGGAGCTGTCCTTTTTTTCACAGCCGATTCCGGGAAAACCGCGGCACCCTTGCAAGCGAGAAAAGGATGCCTTGACACTTCCCCCTCCGCGTGCTAAAAACTCTATCATTCCATGCCCAAAGGAGGGGGAAGTACCATGATTTATACTCCCACGCAGATGATCCATGATGCACTCACGGCGCAAGGCATCCGGTGCTTGATTCGGGAGAACGAAAAATACAGCTTTGTACAGGTATCCTACAACGGAGAAAACTACACTCACCTTGATATCAATTTTATCAGCAACTCAGACCAGAACGATGTGTCCGTGCGCACCTCCGGCCTCGCCCGCGTCCCAAACAATCGCCTGGCGGCCATACGCGAGGTCATCAACGAATGCAATCGCAGATACCGCTACATCAAGCTCGTCATCAACGATGAGCGCAATGTCACCGCAGAGTACGACATGCTGCTTTCCGCAAGTTCCGATACCCTCGGTGAGAATGCGGCGGAGGTCTGCAGCCGCTTCGCTAACATCATCGACAAGGTGTATCCCGAGATCATGCGCGCGATCTATGCAGAGTTCGTCGTCGATCCCGAAGCCCAGTGACCTATGCACCGGCCTGAGAAAGGGCTTTCTCGGGCCGGTGCACTTTTTCTGCCAAAGGAGGCCGCATATGCTCTGCGCCAAGTACCGCGATTTTCTTCGCTGGAACATCTACCAGATTTACCCCAGAAGCTTTATGGATGCAAACGGCGACGGCATCGGAGATCTCCGGGGCATCCTCTCCCGTCTGGATTACCTGAAGGACCTTGGCATCAACGCCATCTGGCTGTGCCCGTGCTACTTAAGTCCCAATGACGATAACGGCTACGACATCTCCGACTACCGGGAGATCATGCCGGAGGTGGGCACCATGGAGGACATGGACCGCCTCATCGCCGCCCTGCACGAGAGGGACATGAAGCTCATCATGGATCTGGTGCCCAACCACACCTCCACACAGCATGCCTGGTTCCAGACCTCGCGCCAGGGACGCGACAATCCCTACAGCGATTTCTACTATTGGTCCGACACCGTCCCGAACACCTGGCAATCGGTCTTCCGCGGCAGTGCCTGGGCATTCGATGACGTGCGCGGACAGTACTATCTGCACTCCTTCGCCCTCACCCAGGCCGACCTGAACTGGGAAAACCCTGCGGTCGTCCGCGCGATGCAGGATATTGTAGACTTTTGGGTGGACAAGGGTGTGGACGGTTTCCGCATTGATGTCATCGACATGATCTCCAAGGACATGGCCGCCGGAAAGAACGGGCTTGGGCCCCGTCTGCACGAATACATCCGTGCCCTCTTCGGAAGGGAAAAGACGGCCCATCTCTTCACCGTGGGGGAGAGCGGTGTGCAGGATCTGGAGGAGATGCTCCGCCACTGCGCCGCTGAGCGAAATGAGCTGAGCACGCTCTTTCTCTTCGATCATCTGGACGTGGGAAGAAAGGACAAGTTTACCCCGAAGCCGGACACCCTGCTTTCCCTTCGGGACCGCCTGCTCAGATGGCAGCGGGAGAGCGAAGCAAACGATGTGCTGCACGCCCTCTTTACCGACAACCATGACAACAGTCCCCTGCTTTCCCGCATTGCGGATGACGGCGAAAAGCGCTACGAATCCGCGACCCTCCTTGCCGCGATGGTCTATCTGCTCAAAGGGGTGCCCTTCATCTATCAGGGGCAGGAGATCGGGATGACAGCGGCCCACTATGACAGCATTTCGGATTTTGACGATATCGAGACGCACAACGCCTACCGGGAATTCTGCGCGGAGATGACGCCCGAGGAAGCGCTCGAGAAAATCAATTTCGGAAGCAGAGACAATGCCCGCCACCCCATGGCCTGGGACGGAAGTGCCACTGCGGGATTCACTTCGGGCACGCCCTGGCTTGCCTTGCATTCCCGCTTCAGGGACATCAACGTCCAAGCCGATCTCGCTTCCGAAAAGTCCGTCTACCGGTTCTATCAGGCGCTTCTGTCCCTTCGCGCCTCCGCCCCGGCCTTCCTGGACGGCACGCTGACCGTCCTCTCCCGCCCGGAGGACCCCTTCTTCGTGTTCACCCGAAGCGCGGAGGATACGTGCGATGCGGTGGTGTGCAACTTTGAAGAGCCAAGGGAGATTACCCTCCCCTTCCCCTGCGCGTGCCCGGTGCTTTCCAATCACAAGCGCACTACCCTTCACGGACTCTATCCTGCCTACGGCTGCGCCGTTGCCCGGGTGCACGCCTAACTCTTCCGGTCCTTGCACTTTTCCCGATTTGTCCTATACTTCTTTCCCAGAGAAAGCATCAGGAGGTTTTCAGTGTGAAACAGGAATATATCGACTATATGATGGACCGTCTGCGCGATCTGATCGGCATTGATTCCACCACCGGCGACTATGCCGAAATCCAGGCCTATCTCATGGAGAAGTGTGCTTCCTACGGTCTCACCTGTCAGCCCTTCCACAAGGGCGGCTTTATTGCCCCCGTGGGCGGGGAAGGCCATCCCCTGGTCGTCACGGTCCACGGGGACGATATCGGGCTCATGGTCCACCGGGTCCTGGAGGAGGGCACACTGCAGGTGCACAACATCGGCGGCCTTCGCCCCTACGGGGCCGAGCATGCCAACGTGCGCGTCAAGACCCGCGACGGCAGGATCTACACCGGCACCATGCGCAGAAAGTACCCTTCGCTGCACATCATGCCCACCGATGATTACATCAACAAGGGAACCAACTACGACGAGCTTGTCTGCTTCCTGGACGAAAACGTGCACTCCCGCGAGGAAACCCTCGCCCTGGGCATCCGCCCGGGCGACATCATCGCCATCGAGCCAAACTATGTAGAGACACCCTCGGGCTACATCAAAACGCGTTTTCTGGATGACAAGGCCGCGGTCGCAGTGCTCCTCACCTATCTCCATGCCCTGCACACCGAGGGCAGGACGCCCGGAAGAAAGTTCACGGCGCACTTTTCCATGTACGAGGAGATCGGGCACGGCGGATGCACCGGAATTCCCGAGGACACCGAGGAATTCCTCTCCATGGATGTGGGCTGCGTAGGCCCGGGACAGCAGAGCGACGAGCACAAGGTCACCATCATCGCCCTCGACAGCCGCTTCCCCTATCACTACTATGCTACCACGGAGCTTTGCCGCGTGGCGGAGCGCGCCGGGGTACCCTATGCCCTGGATGTCCATCTGCCCCGCTACGGAAGCGACAGCGACTGCGCGCTCACCTCGGGCCACGACATCATCAACACGGGCTTCGGACCGGCCGTCATGAGCACGCACGGATACGAGCGCACCCACATTGACAGTCTCATTGCCACCTTTGATCTTCTCAACGCCTATGTAGGCTGATGCACGCGCCGGGGTTTTCCCGGCGTTTGTCATCTTCCGCATGTACGCGCTTACATACGCTACTGCCCAGAGCCCTTGCCGCGTAACAATTGACTAATTCCACGCCCGCTTCCTATAATCCCCTTGTGATTCCCTGAAGTTTGAAAGTACAAGGAAAGCGGGGTGAAGGCATGGATCCAAAGCAGCGCCTGCAAAGCGGGCAGCGCGCGTCCCTCACGGGACTTTTGTGCAATGTCTGCCTTTTTCTCGTGAAGTTCCTTTTGGGCTTTTTCTCCCACTCCGTCGCCGTGACAGCAGACGCCTTCAACAACCTTTCCGACTGTCTTTCCTCGGCCGTAAGTCTTCTGTCGGTACGGCTTTCCATGAAGCCTGCGGACGCAGACCATCCCTACGGTCACGGAAGAGCAGAGTACATTGCCTCCTTCCTTGTCTCTCTCCTCATCCTCCTCTTCGGGCTGGATCTTCTCCGCTCCTCACTGGAGCGTTTCCTGCGCCCTGAGGCCATCTCCCTCACGCCCCTCACCTTTCTTCTCCTCTTTCTCTCCATCCTCGTCAAGGTGAGCCTCTTTTTCTACTACCGCAGCGTCGCCAGGAAAACCGGCCTTCAGGTGCTCTCTGTGTCCGCGCGGGATTCCCTCTTTGACTGTATCTCCACCGCGCTCTCCCTCCTGGCCCTTTCGCTGCATGGCCTCGTCACCTTTGACCTGGACGCCGTGGCGGGCATTCTGCTTTCCCTCCTCATCCTGTATTCGGCCATTCAACTGCTCAGGGAGTCGGCGACCCCGCTTTTGGGAAGGGGACCGGACACGGCCCTCTCGGAGAATCTGCGACTCCTGGCCGAGTCGGACCCCCGGGTACTCGGTGTCCACGACGTGCGGCTGCACGATTACGGCTACCGCCAGGAGATCGGCTCCATGCATATTGAGCTCCCCGAGGACCTGTCCTTTCATGACGCGCACGCCATTGCCGACCATCTGGAGGAGGAAGCGAAGGAAAAGTACGGTGTCGATCTTGTCATCCACACCGATCCGGTCACCCCGGACACGCTGCAGAAGCGGAGACTCAAGGCGGATGTCATCCACATTCTCCGGCATACCGACATCCGCCTCTCCCTCCACGATTTCCAGCCGGACTTCACCTGCACCCCGCCGCATCTCTCCTTTGATCTCCTGCTTCCCTACGCTTATTCGGAAATCTAAATTTTGCAAATTTTATAAGTGATATAGACAGAAGCGGTAAAAAATCAGGGTTTTCAAAAATATAGCACGTAAAATATATGTTTTAATCTCGACAATTTGCTCTTTGTAGCGTATAATATACGTTATAGAGAGG
>JAFUZB010000358.1 GCA_017476845.1 Clostridia bacterium | reverse complement strand
GCTTTTCGCATGCAGGAAGCATCTCATCGGTGCGCATTCTGGTGGCTGCCTGCGACTGATGTCCGTCACGCAGGATCGTATCTGTAATATTAACCTTGGCCATAGCAGTAATTCCTCCAATTGTTTCTTGACATCAGCCGAACATGGAAAGCAGAACACCGGCTGCGATTGCAGATCCGATAACACCGGCAACGTTCGGTCCCATAGCATGCATGAGAAGGAAGTTCCCGGGGTTTTCCTGCTGTCCCACTTTCTGGGAGACACGTGCAGCCATAGGCACAGCCGAAACACCAGCCGAGCCAATGAGCGGATTAATCTTGCCACCACTCAGCTTATTCATCAGCTTAGCCAGCAGCAGACCACCGGACGTACCAACACCGAAAGCAACAACACCCAGAACGATGATCTTGATGGTTTGGAGACTGAGGAAGGTATTTGCCGTTGCAGTAGCGCCGACAGTGATGCCCAAGAAAATCGTGACAATATTCATGAGCTCATTCTGTGCTGTCTTATTCAACCGTTCCACAACCCCACACTCTTTCATCAGATTGCCAAGCATAAGGCAACCGACAAGTGAAGTCGCAGAGGGCAAAAGAAGGGCGACAAGAATGGTTACAACAATCGGGAAAATAATCTTCTGTGTCTTGGAAACAGGCTTCAGCTGCTCCATGACAATCTGACGTTCCTTCTTGGTGGTCAGCGCTTTCATGATGGGTGGCTGAATCACGGGGACGAGGGCCATATAACTGTATGCAGCTACAGCGATCGGGCCAAGAAGATGGGGTGCCAGCTTGGAAGTCAGCCAAATGGCTGTCGGGCCGTCAGCGCCACCGATGATGCCGATAGAGCCGGCTTCTTTGGGAGTAAACCCGAGAAGAGAAGCCCCTACAAAGGTAAAGAATATACCAAGCTGTGCAGCGGCACCCAGCAAAAGAGTCTTAGGATTGGCAAGTAACGGACCAAAGTCGGTCGTTGCGCCAACACCCATAAAGATCAGGCAGGGATAGATGCCCAGTTTTACGCCCAGATACAAATAGTCCAAAAGTCCTGCATCGATTTTCTGACCTGCATTGGCAAGAAGCATTCCGCCTGCAGTAAACACCTGACCATTGGAGATAAAGGCGTCACGAAGCACGAGTGTGCAGGAAGCGCCGTTACCAGCCATATAGGCCATCACATCTGCCAATGAAACAAGCTCGGATCCTGTCACTCCGGTTGCACCGGAAATGGTGGCTATCAAAGTTTGACCATCTGCCGTCAGAACAGCACCGGCGCTGTTCACGATATAATCGGCAGCATCATGGACCAGATCTTTAGCATCTATTAGTACCGCACCACCTAACAGATTCCAGTTCGCATGTCCACCGATAAACAGTTCCTCATGGAAGACCTCGCTTCCCAGAAGGTTGGTCAACAGCATACCGAACGCAATGGGAAGCAGCAGCAGCGGCTCAAATTGCTTAACAATGGCCAGATACAGCAGAAAGCATGCAATCGCGACCATGATCAGCGCCTTAGGATTTGCCAAGAACATCGCGATACCCGATGTCGAGAACAAATCGGTAAAGGCTGCGCCTACATTGATCATTCTCTCAACTCACTTTCCTTGGGATCGCTATCATTATTCAATGGTAACCAGCGTGTCGCCGGTATTCACGGATGCACCCTTAGAAGCAAGAACGGAGGTAACCTTTCCTGCCTTAGGCGCAGGAATTTCATTTTCCATCTTCATGGCTTCGAGTACACAGACGGCCTGTCCATTGGTGACGGTATCACCGACCTTGACCTTTACATCAAGGATGGTACCGGGCATGGGAGCCTTCACAGGAGTACCGCTACCTGCAACGGCAGGAGCAGCCTTGGGAGCAGCTTTGGGTGCAGCCGCCTTGGGCGCAACGTGAGCTGCGGGCGCCACAACCGGCTGTTCGCCTGAGGTGACTTCCTCTACAGAAACTTCATATGCCTGACCATTCACTGTAACATTAAATGTACGCATAAAATATCCTCCTATTTTTCAGGCCTTAGCCATGACTGTAAATCTGTTCTTCCCGACCGGCCCGATTCCAGGCATTGTCATTATTGATGCGCCGGATATGGCGAACAGTAAAGGTTTTACCTTCCTCCATGACACAGGAGAGCGCCGCCATGATTGCAGCTACCAGTTCTCCGTCATCCTCTTCCACGATTTCTTCTACGGGCTGAGCCGGAACAGGAGCAGCAGGTACAGCAGTAACTTTTGTTGTTTTCTTGCCAAGATTGTCTGTAAGCTTTATCAGGATCTTAATCAGAAAGATCAGAACAGTCAGACCGAAAAAGACAATGAGCATGCCGATTACGGTCACTATGAGACTGTTACCCAGGCTTAAAGGAGCGTTTGTCATGTTCTCCACCCCACTTACAGCGGCAGATTGCCGTGTTTTTTCGGCGGATTGCTGTCACGCTTGGAAGAAAGCATTTCCAGGGCTGCAATAACATACTTCCGAGACTCGGAAGGCTCGATCACATCATCAATCATGCCGGTGGTTGCTGCGGTAACCGCATCAGCTACCTCATCGGCGAATTTCTTCTCAAGATCCGCGCGAGATTCCAGTGCCGGCTTCTTGTCGTTTTTCAGTTCTTCCTCATAAAGAACCTGCACTGCCGCCTCGGGAGTCAATGCGGAAATCACTGCATCCGGCCATGCATACGTCACATCTGCATTCGCTTTTCCGCCCATGGCAATATACGCCTGACCAATTGCATTTCCGGTGACAATGGTGACTTTTGCAGTCGTGGCTTCTGCATAGGCATAAAGCAGCTGACTGAGGGTAATCATTGTCCAAGACTGCTGCTTTGCACCAGGAACTTGTACGCCCTTACTGTTGATGAGTGATACAACAGGAATGGAATAGCAGTCGCAGAAGCGTACAAACCTTGCTGCCTTTGCACTAGCCGCCGGCGAAAGTTCTCCATCGTTCTCTGCAGGATTAGACACTACCAGTCCCGCAGTCCGCCCGCCGACTCTGGCAAGAGCAATTCGCAGTTCTTTGCCCCAAGAAGGATATAGTTCCTGGAAAATGCCACCATCAGCAAAACCCGCAAGCAATCCTTCGCTGTCGTTGGCATCTGCATCGCTGAGCGTACGGTTCAGGTCATCGGTATCAATCAGCGGGGCTTCCTCCAGGTTGCTTCCGGGAAGAAGATCCAGGAGTGCAGCAGCCGTGCTAAGTGCTTCGTTTTCGTTGGCAACCGTAATGGAAACGCCACCCTGATTGGCCATGTTCTCCGCACCGCCAAGCTTTGCAGCATCCACGGTTTCACCCTTCACCGCGCTGACAACCTGTGGTCCATAAACCATCAATCTGCCTACATCCGCAGCCTGGATAGAGATATCGGCAATCTGCGCAATCATAGCTGCACCGCCAGCAACAGGGCCAAGAATCAGAGCTATCATCGGGCATACGCCGCTGAGTCGTGCCATGCGTGCATACACTGAGGCGTAGGCGTTCATGGCTTCAGCACCCTCGTCAATTCTGACACCGGCACTGTCACACAGTGCAATCACCGGAGAACCGGTTTTCTGTGCCAGGTCGAGTACCTTGCAAATCTTCTGGGCCTGCTGAGTGCCCATGGCTCCCCCGTGCACAGTGTAATCCTGTGCAAAAAGATACACCGGTCGATCTGCAACTGTTCCGTAACCAGTAATGACACCAGCATAATCCTGGCTTTTGGATACAAGCGCATCAAGCTCCACAAAACTTCCCTGGTCGAGCAGCTTTTCCACTCTCTCACGGGCAGTCTGTTTACCTGCAGCATGCTGTTTGGCAATGCGCTCGGTATCCCCTTGCAGAATTGCCGCTTTCCTGGCAAACGCCTGCTTGAGTTCCTGCGTGTTCGCCATTTCTGATCTCCTTCCATGCATACGCAATTCATTAACATCTTACGGGTACCAATTCTACCCAATTTTGAAACTTCTACACTCTCTTCCTTTTTCCTCCCAAGATTGGCACATAATTCGAAAATTATTGTTAGAAAAGTGTCAAGATTTTCCACAATCAAAAAAGCGGGCCGCAACCCGCTTCAAGCTAATAGTGTAAAAAGTTAATCAGAAAGATCCAGACAAGCCCATAATAACTGATGACACCAACCATATCGTCAATCGTTGTAATCATGGGACCGGACGCTACAGCCGGATCTACATTGATCTTCTTAAAGAAAAGAGGAACCAAGGTGGCTGTTGCGCTGGAAAATGTCATGGCAAGCAACATAGCCACGCCGATGCAGGCAGAAACGGTATAACAGAATGCCCAGCTTCTCCCGCTCTGCGTGAGATGCAGATAGAAGCCAATAAATGCAAACGCAAGCGTCCCGATCAAAAGGCCATTCGTAAACCCAACACGCATTTCCTTGAACACAAGTTGACGTTTTTGCTTTCCGGTAAGGTTTTCATCCATAAGGACGCGAATGGTAACGGCCAGAGACTGCGTTCCCACATTGCCTGCCATGTCAAGAATGACTGACTGAAAGGCTACAAGGAACGCGAGATGTTCCATAACAGGCTCGAAAATACCGACAACAGAGGAAACGACAAGTCCCAGACCCATAAGGATAAGCAGCCAGGGAATACGCTTTTTTATGGAATCCGGCAACTTTTCATTCAAGTCCTCCTCCGCAGTCAAGCCTGCCAGTTTCGCATAATCCTCGCCCATTTCCTCATCGACAACCTCGACCAGATCCTGGGAGGTGATAACACCAAGGATCTGCATGTCGGAATTCAAGACAGGGATGGAGTCCTCGGAATAGTCCTTCAATTGCTCAATACAATCGGCTACTGTTTCATGGTCATACACGTAGGGGTAAGAGGTCGTCACAAGACTATCAAGGTCCACTCCCTGTCTTGCAATGATCAGATCTTGGAGATTAATTGCACCATAGAAGGTTTCGTTTCCTTTTTCCGTTTCCTCAAATACGTATATCGTTGACAGGTTGTCATTGTCTGCCGCCTGTTCTACAAGTGACCGCATCGCCTGCTTGATGGACAGTCCTCTGCGAACCGCGATGAAGTTTGTTGTCATCTTGCTACCGATTTCGTCCTCTTCATAGGACTGGATCAGGCGGATGTCTTCTTTTGCTTCTTCATCGTCAATGTGTTGGATAATAGCTGCCTGCTGTGCTTCATCGAGATCTTCCAAGACATCGACAGCGTCATCGGCATCCATCTCTTGCACGATGTCTGCAGCAATCTCCGGTGACAGTTCAGCAATATACGAGCTAGCATCATCGAGGTAGGCAAAGACCTCAGATGTTTCTTCGGCACCAAGAATATGATACAGCGCGCGCCGCTCCTGCGGTGTGAGATGATCCAGGACACCCGCTATATCATTATAGTGATAATCAGCAAGGCGGTCCCGCTTTTCGTCGACCGACAGGTCGCTTCGAATAATGGCTTCCAGCTCCTGCTCATAGTCAGGATGCTCAAAAACCTCTTCTTCACGATCCTTTGCGTTCTCTTTGCTTTCGTAAATCTCAGGATCGCTCTCATGATCAGCATTCTTCTCTGATGCTTCCTCATCGAAGCCTTCTCTCCTATCGGCTTCATCCTGCATCAGTTCATCGTCTTGATCATTGGCTTGATTCAGATGTTGATTCTCTTCCTGCATTGCTTCTTCTCCTTTCCCGTATTTCATTGCACAGAAAAACCCTCTGAACAACTGGTCACAGGCAGGAAAACAGCAAGGGAATACTATGTCTTTGTGCTCTATTTGTATGCACTGTGAGACAGAGTAGGCCCTCCACCGTCGCCAGCACTTTCATGACCGTCCACTCTGTCTCACCTCACTTATCTATCCGTTGTGAAAATTATATCGAGCCCCAAAAACAGTGTCAACCGTGGTAGCCCGATATTCCGACGCGCATGCTCAAAAGAAAGGTGTCTATTTCGGCTGATCCTGGACCGACACATTCTCCACACCAAACGTGTCTCTCAATTCTCCGAGGAAGCTCTCCTCACTTGTACTCTCTGCCTGTGGTAATGCGCTTCCTTTGGCTACCGCTTCAAAAAGGGACTCCCCACCTGCGGCCTCGCTCAACGCATCTGCCACAAGTTTTCGGTTGTTTTCCTGCGTCCAGATAGAAAGCATCACCGGGCTGTTGTCTGGCGCTTCCCACAGGTATTTGCCATTTTGACTCCCAATAAACTTTCCCTGTGCCAAAATCGCATACTTTCCTGGAACGGTGCGCTTGATATACTCCATTGCCGATTTCCAGACTGCTGCTGCTTCCCCTGAAACCACGCGTTCCACTGTCGGCGCCGGTCTTTCTGCTGGTTTCGTGGACGTCGTTTTACGTCTGGGAGCAGCAATGCTTCCTTCCGCCGCTTGTCTTTCTACTTCCTCAAGTTTCTTCTCCAGCTCAGCAATCCGTTCCATTAAGGCCTGTACATCCATACCCTCAGTTGAAAGACAGGCACGAACCGATGCAGTCTCCAACGCAATACGTGGCGAAGAGGCATACCGCATGCTTGATTCTACGCCCATGAATAGATCCAGAATGCGCATTAATCGCTCCGAGGAAAATCGATGTGCCTGTGTAATGTACTCCTGTGCATCCTCCTCTGTGAGATCCATCAGAGATACGATATCCTTTCCACAGTACATGGCCATGAGCAGGATACGCAAATGCTGTGCGATATCTCTGGAAAACACCTGAGCTTCCCTGCCGCCACGCATAAGATCATCAATAAGCTTCAGTACACCGGCAGCATCCTCAGTGGCCAAAGCATCCCCAAACGAAAACAAGAATCCTCTGTCCGCGGTACCAAGAACTGTGTGTACAAGTTCCTCGTCAATCGTGCTGCTGTACCCCAGACACATATCTAGAATGGAGAGCGCGTCTCGCATGCCACCTTCTGCCGCACGTGCGATCAAACGCAGTGCATTATCCGTAGCCTCAGCACCAGATCCATCCGCCGCTTCCCGCAGTCTTCCCGCAATCTGAGAAGCAGGTATACGCCCAAAATCAAATCGCTGACAACGGCTGAGAATGGTAGCGGGAACCTTTTGCGGCTCTGTGGTCGCCAGAATAAAGACGACATGCTCCGGTGGTTCCTCCAGTGTCTTCAGCAATGCATTAAATGCCGCGGTCGAAAGCATATGAACTTCATCGATGATATATACCTTGTATCTTCCAAACTGTGGCGGGTACTGGACACTGTCCCGCAGATCTCTCACCTGGTCTACACCATTGTTGGAAGCAGCATCGATCTCCTGAACGTCTAGCGAATCTCCCCGAAGCAGTCTTTTACAGCTTTCACACTCGCCACAGGGATCGCCATGATCTAGATGTTCACAGTTCAAAGCACGAGAAAGAATCTTTGCCGTGCTCGTCTTTCCTGTCCCCCTGCTCCCGCAAAAAAGGTAAGCATGTGCCGCTCTGTCGGACGCCACCTGATTGCGCAGAGTACGTACAATATTCTCCTGTCCCACCATCTGGGAAAAGGTTTCCGGACGCCACTTTCTGTACAGTGCCTGATATGCCATGTGTTACCTCACTGTGATGAAGAATACAAGAAAGCTGCCGCGCAGTATACCATCACGCGGCAGCAAGCATTACAGATTCTTCCGGATTTTCTGTCCCTGGGCAGTATCTTCGATGATATAACCAGCGGCCTTAATCGCATCACGCAGTTCATCGGAGCGCTTCCAGTTTTTCTCTTTTCTCGCTTGTGCCCGCTCCTGTGCCATTGCACGAATCTCCTCGGGAAGTGAATCATCGCCTTCAGGATTCTTCTGTACAATTCCAAGTACATCCGTCATTCCCTTGAAGCTTGCCAAGGCCTTTTGAAGAACCTCTCGCGATGAATTCGCATTCAAAGAGGAATTCAAATCCTTGACTTCCTCAAAAATTGCACCAATCGCATCTGCGGTATTCAGGTCATCGTCCATCGCATCGTCGAAATGCTTCTCGTGCTCCTTGAGACGTACTAGCAAGGCATTTTCTTCATCGCTCATGGGCTTGTCTTCAGCATTCTTTAACAGGAACAGTACCTGGTCTCTTGCCGTGTACAGGCGCTGAAGGCTGGCGTTGGCCTGTGCAATCTGATCGCGCGAGAAGTTAATCGGGCTTCTGTAATGCGCGCTTAGCATAAACATGCGGACTGCTTCGAGATCAAACTCCTTGGAAATGTCACGGACAGTGAAGAAATTGCCGAGAGATTTTGACATTTTCTGGTTGTCAACATTGATAAAACCGTTATGCATCCAATAATGCACATAGGGCTTACCAGTTGCGCCCTCCGACTGAGCGATTTCATTTTCATGATGCGGGAAGAGAAGATCTTTACCGCCGCAATGAATATCGAAGGTATCCCCCAGATATGTCATACTCATTGCAGAGCATTCGATGTGCCAGCCGGGGCGTCCCATACCCCACGGGCTCTCCCACGCAGGCTCTCCGGGCTTCTGCGCTTTCCATAGCACAAAATCGGCCGGATTCTCCTTGTCGGTTTCCACATCCAACCTCTCAGAAGCTCCGACTTCTCTGTCTTCTACCGCCTGCCCAGAGAGCTTGCCATAGCCCGGAAATGCGGATACTCTGTAATACACATCTCCGGTTTTTCCGACATAGGCATGTCCGTTGTCAATCAGTTTCTGCACAAGTTCAATAATCTGAGGAATATGCTCTGTAGCACGGGGGTGAACTGTTGCCGGACGAATACCCAGTGCTTTGGCATCGACATAGTATTCCTCAATAAAATGATCTGCGAGCTCCTTCACCGTAATTCCCTCTTCATTGGCTCTGCGAATCATTTTATCGTCAATATCGGTAAAATTCTGAACAAACGTCACATCATACCCTTCGCGCTCCAGCTGCCTGCGAAGTACATCGAAGGTGATAAACGGACGTGCATTTCCAATATGAAAGTAATTGTATACAGTAGGGCCGCAGGCATAAATGCCGACTTTTCCTTCGTGAATCGGCTTAAATTCTTCCTTGCGTCGAGTCATACTGTTAAAAACCTGCATTGTACTAACCTCCTGCCTCTGCATATCCTGCATCAGACGCGCAGATTATAGCAGATATCAACTTTCTGGGCAATGAAAAGACTCAATTCGGCATCCAACCACTGCCCGCATTGCATCAGGCATCTGATCACCAAGAGAGAGGCGGCTGCGCCGCCTCTCTCTCTTAATCTTTCCGCCAATCCTGGGTAGCCCCCTGTCCATAACCTGCAGGGTAGTCACCTGCATGGACCAGTATACAACCCATATCAGCATCATAATTCTTGCTGTCCGAAATCACAGGTACAGGAATGGAACGTCCGTCATCTTCTAAGACAGAAACAATGCCAGGAACATCCTCTCTGTGCTGGGTGGGAGTCACTTCTTCAGGGAGATGTGGAACCAGAATATAGGAAGAAGGATACAAATCAGTAAAGCGATAGTAACCATACTGATCTGTCACCGTGCTTGCAATCAATTCGCCGTTTTCGCGTTCAAGATCAATGGTAACACCGGGAATTCCGCCTTCGTCCGTATCCTGAAGACCATTCTTGTTCAGATCCAGCCAAAGGAAGTCGCCAAGGATACCAGGCAGTACACCTCCGATATTCTGGTCCTGCATCGCATCCCCCATACGAAGAACAAATTTCCCCGTGGTGCCTTCAGTGCGGTTGACCTCTTTCATAATGCTGATGAGACCTTTTTCTGTGATCCTGGCATCATCAGGTTCAACAACCACATGTCCTGCAGGCATAGAAACGGTAATTTCATAGGTCCCTGGAAGCAAGCGCTGCAGTGCATACGCGCCATCCTCTCCCGTGACTGTAGTCAGCAGCTGGTTACCCGCTTCATCCAACAGATTGACGCGTGCGCCGGAAAGCTGATTGATGGTTCCTCCCTCATCAAACCAGACCGCGCCTGTAATATCGGTATAGCGCATCAATCCCAAGTGAATGCTGTCAATGCTATCGCCTGCGGTAAGGGAAAGTTCATCGGTAACCAGCTGATTCTGTACAGTAGAGAAACTTGTCTCGCCGGCAGGTGCGGAAATGGTCAGCTCATCCGGAATATATACCAGTCGATAACTCCCGGGGATCATGCCTGCATTTTCGAAAGCACCGTTCTCATCTGTACTAAGCGTGACCAGATTGGTGCCGGTCAGCATATCATAGACATAGATGCTTTCTCCTGCAGCTGGCTTTTCCCCGTCATCCCATGTACCATTTGCATTCTCGTCAAGCCAGGCATCACCTGAAATACTTCCCGGCAGTACAGCACCCAACTGCTGGTTCTCCCACACTGTTCCCATCGGCACATCCAGTGTAACCGTCTGATTTGCTTTGCAGCTCTCCACAGGCAATGTGACGTTGGGTTTTCTTGACAAAACCTTGCCATCGGGGAAAGAAACAGAGAGCACATAGGTTCCGGGATGAATATCCTGAATTACAAATTCGCCATCACTTTCCGTGATCACGTGCGCATAGACGTCACCAGAGGTCGTCATAAGCGTAATTGTCACATCAGATAGTCCATTTAGATCAGAAGCAAAGACACCACCTGCTTCAGGGTCGTCAAAAGCGATACCCGAAATGGTACTCAGCGTGAGCGCGCCAAGCTGTGGCAAGGCGTGGACCTCACCGGATTTCAAGGAGAAGCTTTCGCTTTCGGCCTTATTATCTTCCAGATTCCATCCGGCAGTATTCTTCGCGAAAATTCCGCGTTCCGGCAAAACGATTTCAATATGATACGTACCGGGCAGCACAGCATCGAAACGGTAGGAAGCAGTATTGGAGATATGCTGGGTATAGTTCTCCCCTGTTTCATCGTTCACCAGGAGAATCGCTGTTCCCTCAAGGCCTTCTTCGTTGCCCTCTCTGTTTCCATTGTCGTTGCGATCCGCAAATAATACGCCCTCAACGAAACCCGGCTCCACCATACCAATGTGGTGACCTGCCAGTTCCTTGCCCATCTCTACGGTAATCGGTTCGCTGCTTCCTTCGCCATTGCCTCGGCTGACGAGAATATTCCCGCTGCCAGGGCGGCTGAACGCCAGACCATCCGGTGCGGTCATAGACACGACGTAAGTGCCCGGATAAAGATTCTCGAAGGTGTATTTTCCGTTTGTGCCAGTAGTAGCGGACGCTATGACATTCCCATCGGAGCCGAAGAGTTTGAGTGAAACACCTGCAGCCACCTTTTCGGAAGCTCCAAGATTTCCATCAAAATCTTGATCATAATATACCGTGCCCGATAAGGAAGCATAATACAGTGCTCCAAGGTGCACTTGGACATTCGCACCAGAATTCACCACGATGCCTTTGACAGTTGCCTCTCTACCCTTGGCAGAGAACTGGTTCGCATTGTTTCCCTTGCCAACGACTGTATAGAAACTTCCGTCATTCGGAAGAGAGGCTTGAATGCGGTATTCATTGTTGCGTAAAGCAGTGAAGGCATACTTTCCGTCTTTACCTGTGGTGACCGTTCCGTAGTCCACACCAGTGTTTCCACGATAAGCGGTAAGCTTTACCCCTTCAAGCGGGATATCAGCTTCATCATAAACACCGTTGTAATTGACGTCCTGAAAACAGATTCCTGAGATAGAACCCTCGGCAATCACGCCAATGTTCTGTTCATCAATGGAAATGGTTTTCTCGTATACGATATTCTTCGCTGAAACATTCTTGCCCTCAGTCGTGAAGATCGATCGGTTGTTGCCACCTGTCTTGGACGCATTGGTAAACATGAATCCCTCAGGCAGTGTTACGCGAAGACGATAGTTTCCATATCGAAGCTGCGTGAAATTGTAGTAACCATCCTCATCGGTAAGGATCTGGTACGTCAGTCCGTTATGAAGACCAATCATTTCCAGCAGAATGCCGGCCTGACCGCTCTCGCCTTCCTGACGAATTCCGTCTCCGTCATCAAGCCATACCTGTCCCGAAAAACCGCAGCACGCTGTCGCACCAACACCAACATGATAAGTTTGGTCGACTTCAACAGAGAATGTCTCGCTTTCCTGGTTCTGAGCACTTTGGCGCACCATGATACTGGAAGTCAGCGTATCCTTGTTCTTTCCCTTTTCACCATATCCATATCCGATAGGCAGGCTTGTACGCACAATATAGTTCCCGGCAGGAATATCGGTAAAGAGAACCACGCCTTCCTTGCCCGTAATGCTGGAAGCAACTATGGCATCGCTGCTGTCCCGAAGGATCAGATCCACTTCAACATTGGCAAGGTCAGCTTCATATCTACCCTGCTCCCCGTTGTGATTGCTGTCATCGAAAACGTGCACTTCCACACTTGCCGTTCCTGAAACGGTGCGCGTAGGCAATTCACGAAGGGGAATAAAGCTCTGCTCCGCATCTGCACTCAGAAGCGCATACGTTGAATAAGCACTAAGCTCCTTGCTCGCCTCAGAGGAATCATTCGATTTCCTGGACGACCCGATGGTAATCAAAGACTGTGTTTTGGCGTTGTTATTGTCTTCGGAAACCTCTGTTTCAGTTTCTTCAATATCAGTACCGTTCTCAGTCAGTGCATCATCATCCTGCGCAAAAGTCTCGGTGATTTCCTGATCCTCTTCCTCGAAAGCAGCCTGCTCGGAAGCGAGCACACTCAAAGTAATAGGACGGTCCTGAAGTTCAACCGTGGCTTTCGCAACATATTCTCCCTGAGTAGATGAAATCACCCATCCCTCTCCCTGATAGGTTCCATCAGGAAGCTTCAAAGAAATCTCATACACTCCGGGGAGAAGCTGAGAAAACGCATAGATCCCACTGCTGATAGTAGCCTGTGCTGTGGTGTTCTCGCCTGCGATGGTAACCGTCGTCCCATCTGCAATATTACTCACGATTCCGCTGATCTGCAGGAATGCACGGATATCAATTTCAAACTGAGCATTGGCTCCTGCCTGTACGTCCCATGTCAGCTTTCCAGCGCGATTGATCTCCATCTGATTGATTTGTGCAAGATAAAGGTTTTCCGGCAGATTGATCTGTACACGATACGAAGCATCCGGAAGCTTAAAGCGCAAGGTATTGGAAGATTGAATGACATTCTCCTCAATCATCTGATTACTGCCATCATAGATCTGATAAACTGTTCCTTCTGCGCTATCTGGAACAGAGAAAACCAAGACAAGATTTGCTTCCTCATCTTCAGTTGCAGCCCATTCACTGCTCCACGCTTCCTTCGTGACCTCATCTTGAGAAGCATCGGAAGAATCATCAGGTGCAGGTGTTACAGTAGGCGCAACTGTTGGTGTAGAGGTAGCTGTGGCAGTGGGTTCTGGTGTCGCAGTCGGAGCCGTCGTTGGTGTAGATGTCGGAACAGCTGTCGGTGTGGCTGTAGGCGTAGCTGTAGGAGTAGCAGTGGGTGTTGCCGTAGGGGTAGCCGTGGGTGTCGGCGTTGGAACTGCTGTGGGAGTGGGAGTAGGCACAGCTGTAGGTGTAGATGTAGGAACAGCTGTGGGAGTGGGGGTTGGTACGGCCGTAGGCGTTGCCGTCGGAACAGCTGTAGGAGTCGGAGTCGGCACAGCCGTAGGTGTTGCTGTGGGCACAGCTGTGGGAGTCGCAGTAGGAACTGCAGTGGGTGTTGCCGTAGGCACTGCTGTCGGAGTAGCAGTTGGAATAGGTGTGGGCGTAGCTGTAGGTTCAGGTGTCTCTGTCGGAGCAATTGTAGGAGTCTCGGTGGGGACCGAAGTCGGTTCTTCCGTAGTTTCCGGAAGGACATCTACAATCTCTTCTTCACCCTCCGCAACGAAATCGTGTGTATCCAAAACAGTGATCTCGTTGTTGTTGCCCCTATATGCCTGAATGGCAAAGTGCTTATGCCGTCCTGTTTCTGCTTCAGTGATGATATATTCGCCTGCAGGGATTGGCTCCTGAAGAGAAAACACGCCATTCTCGTCAGTAGAGACTTCGAGGCTGAAAGTATTCTCTGAAAAACCGAACGGGTCTTCCTCTTCATCTGGCCGAGTAATGATATACGTATGCACTCCATCCGCATATAGATCGAACAGACCAGAGTCCGAATAGGCAATGATATGTGCAGTATTGCTTATTCCCTCTGTAATCGCCAGTGTATATCCCGATTCTTCCACCATGAAACCAGAATCAAGGGACGAAAGATCCGGAACCAAGGTCACTTCATTTCCGCTCTTGAG
>JAFUZB010000357.1 GCA_017476845.1 Clostridia bacterium | reverse complement strand
GCCGGTGATGCGATAGGAAGGCAGGGAAAAGCGTCCTTTCTTGCGTGGGATGACAGAGGCACGTGTCTGGGATTTTCCGTGGTGTCTTTGAGGCAAGTGGTGGATCGCGGATGCACGGTGCAACTGGATGGAATCTATGTCGATCCTCCCTTTCGCAGGCAAGGCATCGGGCGCAGTCTTGTGAAGGCCTGTGCAGGGTGGGCTATACTTCAGGGCGCGCATGAACTGACCATCGATTGCATGGAGCACGACACAGAAAACGCAGCCTTTTTTGCATCACTCGGATTACGCAAATCCGGGCAGCAAGGAGTTTTTGTAAATGAACTCACGAAGGAAGGCGGCGGTGCTATCTTATGATTGTGCAGGAGAAGAAAGCACTTCGGAGGAATGCGAGAGCAGATATGCGAATCCATTTCTCTGAGGATGCAAACCGAAGGATCCAGGCACTTGTGCGCGAAGCCCCGGAGTATCAGGCAGCCCGGAAGGTATGCTGCTATATCTCTGTGGGATACGAGATAGATACCCGTTTTTTGCTGGAGCAGATCATGCTTGACGGAAAAGAACTCCTTGTGCCCAGATGCCGGGCACAAAGTATGGATGCATGCAAAGTGGAGAACAGGACTGGACTGCAAAGAATATTGGACAGCAGATCGGGGGACTTTCATGGCATTCCGCAGCCGGGAGATGAAGCCTTTGCAGATGAACCCGACCTATGTATTCTTCCCTGTCTCCTATGCACGCCTAAGGGCGTTCGTCTTGGGCAAGGCGGCGGGTATTATGACAGATATCTTGCCCATCGGAAGGTGCGCACCCTTCTTCTTTACCGCCCATGGCAGCTCGTGGAGGATCTTCCCGAAGAAGAAACGGATATTCCTATACAGGTGCTGCTTTCTGAGAACGGGTTTTTCCGACCCTACATGACAGACGAAACGGAGGCTGGCATACAATGAAGCTCATCAAAACCATTCCACTGCATTTCCATACCCTGCAGGTTGTTCTCGGACTGACCGAGGATAGACGAGTGCGATTGCTGCATTTTGGAGCGTCTGCTTATGCAGGAGACGAGAATATACACGAGGGGGAAAGTGCTTTCATTTCGGACGGCTATCCGCTTGTACAGCTGCAGCTATCCGGCGTGAACAGACCCTTTGAAAAGCAAGGCAACATGTATATCGCAACCCTTCCGGGATGTGCGCTCCGCTATGTTTCCCATCACATTGAGGATCGTCCGGAAGGTACATGCTACTCCGTTGTCCAGGAGGATGAAAAGACGGGCATACGCGTGATTTCCCGCTTTCAGGGCTACAATGATCTGAGCCTGATTCGCATCACACACACTGTTGAGAACATCGGGACAGAAGCGCAGACGCTGGAGGCGATCCCTTCATTTTCATATCTGGGACTGGAGAGACCTGGAGAGGGCAGCTCAGACGACAAGCTGCGTGTACATGTTCCCTTCAACGGCTGGCAGAAAGAGCTCTGTTGGCAGGCATTCTCCCTTCCGGAATTAGGACTGGGACAGACGCAGCCGAGTGTCATGCGCAGAACGAGTCACACTGCGGTATTTTCCAATACTGGAAACTGGTCGACAAAAGACTTTCTGCCTATGGGTATCATAGAAAACCTCGCTGCGAAGGAAACGCTCTTCTTCCAGATCGATCACAACGGATCATGGATGTGGGAAATCGGTCTGCAATCCAATCATTTCTATCTGAATGTTTCGGGACCGGAGGAAGTACATCACCACTTCACGAAGACACTGCGTCCGGGAGAGACGTTTACTACCGTTCCGGTTTGCGTGGGCGCTATAGCTGGGTCCGTAAGTGAGGCCGTTTCCATGCTGACCGCTTATCGGAGACGGATTCGAAGACCGAATCGCGACAATGAGCAGCTCCCGGTGATCTTCAATGATTACATGAACTGTCTGTTTGGTGATCCCACAACGGACAAAGAGGTCGAACTGATCCATGCCGCAGAAAAAGCCGGGTGTGAATACTATGTGATTGATGCCGGATGGTATGCGCCTGGAAGCTGGTGGGACGGTGTAGGCGAATGGAGGGAATCGCGTGAGCGCTTTCCTGAGGGTATTCGCGCGCTCACGGACAGAATTCGCCACCATGGGATGGTCCCTGGACTTTGGCTTGAGATAGAGGTGATGGGCATTCACTGCCCAATGGTCGACAAGCTGCCATCCGACTGGTTCTTTCAGCGTCACGGGAAACCCGTATATGACAGAAGCCGCCTGCAGCTGGATTTCAGAAATCCTCAGGTGCGTGCTTACGCCGACAGCATCATCGACAGGCTGGTGACGGAATATGGCGTGGGTTACATCAAGATGGATTATAACATTGAACCTGGGATCGGAACGCAGATCCATGCGGACAGCCCAGGCGAAGGCCTGCTAAGCCATGAACGTGCCTACCTTGACTGGCTGGACAAAGTGTTTGCACGCTATCCGGATCTGGTCATTGAGAATTGCTCCAGCGGCGGCATGCGTATGGACTATGCGCTGCTTTCCCGCTGCTCGCTGCAGTCCACAAGTGATCAGGAGGATTATATCCATTATTCGACCATTGCCTGCAATGCCCCAAGCGGTGTGTGCAGTGAGCAGGCAGCAGTCTGGTCTTACCCTATGCGGGATGCTGATGCGGAAACTGCTGTTTTCAACATGGTCAATGCCATGATGGGAAGGATCCATCAGTCAGGACATTTAGCGCTGCTCTCCGAGGAGGCGCTTGGGCAGGTTGAAAGCGGTATCAAAGTGTACCGAGATATGCGAGAGCACATCCCGGAGTCGCTGCCGTACTGGCCGCTTGGGTTTGCCCACAGTACAGATCCCTATGCCGTTCTCCTCCTGAGATGGAAGGGCGAGGGGCGCATGGCCGTATGGAAACGGGAGCAAGAAGCGGGAAACATAGAGATCCCGCTTCTTGGGGCCTACCCTGAGGAGACAGTAGTCCTGGACATTCTCTTCCCGGAGGACCGGGAGATGGCGTCCAAAACACCATACGTGTTTGATGCGTCTACGGGAGTACTTACGGTGTCGTTCCCCGAAGGCCGGATGGCACGGATTTTCAAGATCAGGGTTGAAGAAAAGAGGGAAGACAATTGATACGGAGGACCAGGGAAGAGGAGTTTGACCGGATCATGGAG
>JAFUZB010000356.1 GCA_017476845.1 Clostridia bacterium | reverse complement strand
GGTAGGAGAGTGCCATGAAGGCGCTTCGCACAAGATATTGATCGGTGTGCACGGAGACGATCAGTGTTGCGCCATGAAGGGCATCCTTGCCGCCTAGCAGAATGTCCCGTGCGTTTTCCCCGCCCATGCCCATGATGGAAATGCATTCACACTTTCTGCCTTGAAGGGCATCCATGCCATCGGCCAGGACAAGGTGGGCACGGGATTCCAGGTGCTGTCTGCGGACCTCTTCCCGAGCGTGGGCGAGAGCTTTCTCGCTGATATCGCAGAGAATCATCTCCCTGCACTTTCCGCTTTTGAGAAGATAGCAGGGCAACAGCGCGTGATCGGTACCGATGTCACAGCCGAGCGTACATGCATCGTACAGCTCGGCTGCAAGTGTAAGGCGACTGTCCATAGGTCAGTCCTTCATATTCCGGATCGTGCGGTCCGAGCGGAGCTTGCGCAGGGCCTTGGCCTCGATCTGACGGATTCTTTCACGCGTTACCTTGAAGATTTCACCGACCTCCTCAAGGGTATAGGACTTCCCGCCGTCCAGACCATAGCGCAGGCAGATGACCTTCTTTTCGCGGTCGGTGAGCTTGTCGAGGACTTCCATAAGTTGCTCGCGCTGCAGAGCATAGAATGCCGCATCGGCAGGTGCCGGCGCGGACTCATCGGGAATGAAGTCGCCACGATGGCTGTCTTCTTCCTCGCCGATGGGGGTCTCCAGGGAGACCGGATCCTGTGCGATCTTGATGATCTCCTGCACGCGGGCCTCGGTCAGGTGCATGGCATCGGCGATCTCGGCGGTAGTGGGTTCACGCCCGAGCTCCTGCATGAGCTGACGGCTAGTGCGGATAAGGCGGTTGATGGTTTCGACCATATGCACGGGAATACGGATGGTGCGTGCCTGATCGGCGAGCGCGCGGGTGATGGACTGCCGGATCCACCAGGTCGCATAGGTGGAGAACTTGAAGCCCTTCTTATAGTCGAACTTGTCGGCTGCCTTGATGAGGCCCATATTGCCTTCCTGGATGAGATCCAGGTACTGCATGCCGCGGTTGTTATAGTGACCGGCAATGGAGACCACCAGACGCAAGTTAGCCTGAATCAGCTCATCCTTGGCCGTCTGATCGCCTGCTTCGATGCGCTTGGCGAGCTCGACCTCCTGCTCGGCGGTCAGAAGCGGAATTTTGCCGATCTCCTTGAGATACATGCGAATGGGATCGGCCAGGTTGACCTCGTCGGCCACGTTGGGGAGGATCTGCGGGGCGGGTGCATTGGCAGCTTCCTCCTGAAGCAGCGCCATCGCGGTGGGTTCTTCGGGATCGGTCAGACGTACAGAGGACATACTGTCAGCGGATGCGTTCTCGTCCAGATCGACACGTATACCGCTCTCTTCCAGCTCTTTTACCCAATCATAAAGTGTCTCGGGATCTAGCTCGGTATCTCCGGCCATGTCCCGGATCTGACCCAGGGTCAGATAACCGTCTTTCTTGCCAAAATCCAGAATGTCCTCGAATATTTTGGTCCTGTCTTCCGTAGTGTACGGCAAACGGAATCTCTCCTTCTCTTTCGGTGCGGGGGGAATGCGCGAAAGCTATCGGATTAGGTTATTCCAGATAGTCGCGCAGCTTGTGTGCGTGATTTGCCGAGCGCAGCTTGCGAAGTGCCTTGGCTTCGATCTGACGGATGCGCTCACGTGTGACGTGGAACTCGCGTCCCACCTCCTCCAGTGTCTTGGTCTGCCCGTTGTCCAGGCCGAAACGCAGGCGAAGGACGAGCTTTTCCCTGTCGGTGAGTGTGTCCAACGCGTCATCTAGCTGTTCACGCATCAGGGACCGGCTAGCGGCATCGACCGGAGCCATAGTACCTTCATCGGCGATAAAGTCACCCAGATGGCTGTCATCCTCTTCGCCCACCGGTGTCTCTAGACTCACGGGCTCCTGAGCGACTTTCAGAAGGTCGGCCACCTTTTGCTCCGTCACGCCCATCTTATCGGCGAGCTCGGCATTGGTCGGTTCGCGGCCCAGCTCCTGCTGAAGCTGATGGGAGATGCGGATCATACGGTTGATCGATTCGACCATATGCACAGGGATACGGATGGTACGTGCCTGATCGGCGATGGAGCGCGTGATGGCCTGGCGAATCCACCAGGTGGCGTAGGTGGAAAACTTGAACTGCTTGGTGTAGTCAAATTTTTCCACGGCTTTCATGAGACCGAGGTTGCCCTCCTGGATGAGGTCAAGCAGCGCCATTCCGCGGCCTGCGTAGCGCTTGGCGATGGAAACGACCAGGCGAAGGTTACTTTCGGAGAGCTTTTTCCGTGCCGCATCCTGCTCCTCGGGCGTTCCGAACTGGAGGAGCTTGGCGAGCTCCACTTCCTCCTCGGCAGTGAGCAGAGGAATCTGCCCGATCTCCTTGAGATAGAGCCTGACGGGATCGTCCAGCACGATGCCCTCGGGCACGGTGATGTCGGTAGGCGCGGTAATCGGACGCGACTCCTGGTCGGCAACCTCGATGCCCATGGCTCTGAGACCGGAAATGATCTGGTTGAGGGTGTCGATGTCGGCATCCGGGACAACATCCAGAATTTCCCCACTTGATACGCTTCCGCGTGCAGTCGCCTGTTCAGCGAGCTGGTTGATCACACGATCACGTGTTTTCTTTGAAATACCCATGCGACACCACTCCTTTCCTTCACCATGTGTCAGGTCACCGGGTGCGTGGGTCGGAACGCGTGCACAGGGCACGGCGATTCTTTTTCGTTGATTGGCAAAATCCTTCGCTATTTCTGCTTGAGTATGCTGTCGCGCTCCTTCTGCAGTGCGAGCAGTTTGGGAAGCAGCTGGGGTCTTTCATTTTCGGGAAGCTCTCGCATCTGCTTTTCCAGTGCGGTCCGCTCTCTGTCAACACGTGCCAGACGGATACGGCGCATGGCCTGATGTGCCATCTGCAGCATTTCGTTGACATCCTCGGCCTGCGGGGACATCATGAGGAGACTTGCGCGCTGTACCTCTTCGGCAGATTCCAGCATTTCGACAATCGAGGCCGGACTCCTTCCGGAAATCAACAGTCGGAAGAGTTTTTGTAGGAAGGGATCGGTAAAGTCTTCCTCGGTCACGATATCTTCGTAGGGAACCTTGCCGGTGGCCAGAAGAGAAATCATCTGCTCCTCGCTTCGAAGTGCCTCGCTGACCTCCTGGCCGGGGAGGGAAGCCTTTGGCTGCACAATGCCGATGTTCCGGTGGGGCGAGGAAACGGGAGACGCGGGGGCAAGGGTGGGACTGACCTGAATCTGCGCGATGAGCACCTCACGGGAAAACCCGGTCTGGAGCATGAGATCCTGCAGCTGGTTTTCCAACTCCACCGGCTCCAGTCCCTTGAGAATGGGACCTGCCTGCTTGGCGTACTCTGTTCTTCCTTCCTTGGTGGTCAGATCCAGCGTATCGCGTATGCGCCTGAGCCGGTAGGTCTCAGGGGAGACGGCGGGCAATTGATCGAAGCCCTCTTTGCCGTCGCGACGGATGAATTCGTCAGGGTCCAGACCGTCCGGAAAATCAAGGACACGTGCGGGAATCCCCGCATCGCCGAGGATATTGAGACCGCGGAGAATGGCATGCTGGCCGGCGCTGTCACCATCATAGGCGAGGTAGACACGGGGCGCGTAGCGCTTGAGGTACTGGGCCTGCTCGGGGGTGAAGGCCGTACCCAGAGTGGCCACGACGCCGGGGACACCGAACTGGCGCAGCGCTATGACATCCATGTAGCCTTCCACGAGAATCACGCGGTCCAGATTTCTCTCCTTCTGCAGGAGGTTGGCCGCATAGACACCGAGTCGTTTGTTGAACACCGGCGTATCGCTGGTGTTGAGGTACTTGGGTTCTCCCTTACCCAGAATCCTTCCACCGAAGCCTAGGATATTTCCACGGGCATCAATGATGGGAAAGATGGCGCGGTTACGGAACATATCGAATGTGCGGCGCGGCCTGGCAGGGCTGCTTTCGGTGGCAGGCTCTGCCTCGTGGACGACGATGAGACCGGCCAGGCGAAGCTCCTGCTCGGTATACCCGAGCTCGGTCAGATGCTTGAGCAGGGCATCCCAGCTGTCGGGCGCGGCGCCCAGACCAAAGCGCCTTATGACGCTGTCGTCGATACCGCGGCCATGGAGATATTCCAGGCTGGCCGCTCCCTGCGGGCTGTATAGAAGCTGATGATAAAAGCGTGCGGCTTCCAGGTTGGCACCCAGAAGACGTTCACGCTGGGATTTACGGATATGATATTCGGGGTCTTCCTCCATCTGCGGGGTGGGCATATGCAGTCTGTCGGCGAGGTAGTGCATGGTCTCGGGATAGGAGAGATGCTCCATATCCATCACAAATCGGATCACACTGCCGCCGGCCTTACATCCAAAACAGTAGTAAAGCTGTGCCTCGGGGTCAACGGAGAAGGAGGCGGTCTTTTCGCCGTGGAATGGGCACAGTCCCCAGTACTTTCTGCCTTTCTTTTTCAGCGGAACATAAGAGGAAACAATCTGTACCAAATCCGCACGCTGGCGAACCTCCTCGACCCATCGGTCAGGAAACTTGCCGTAGGTCGGCATGGACATCACCCTTCTTTTTCTTCGCCGTCATCGGGTTGATTCCTGCAAGAGACCAAAAAAGCGGTTTACATTACCGAGAAGCCCTTGGGGACGAAAAGTTCACAGTAGGTACGGATGCAATAGCGGTCAGTCATGCCGGATAGGAAATCACAAACGCCCCGCTCGGTGCCTTCCCTGTAGCAAATGAGCAGATACTCCTCGGGCATTTCACCGGGGTGCTCCAGGTACCAGGCAAACATCTCATGCATGATATGATGGCATCTGTCTTCCTGCGCTGCTCTCCAGGAGTCATGGTAGACCTTTTCGAACATGAATTCCCTAAGCCCATCCATCGCTGACTGGACCAGAGGTGTCATGCTCACCTGGGATTGCCCCTGGGAGGTTTCGATAAGATCGCCAACCATGGTCGCAATCCTTTCGGAGTGGGTTTTTCCCAGCACACGCAGAATGTCTGCCGGGAGCTCAAAGGGTTTGAGCACATTGCCGCGCAACGCATCATCCAGGTCATGGTTGAGGTACGCGATACGGTCGGCATACCGAACGCACTGGCCTTCCAGGGTGGAAGGGCGGTCGCTCCCGGAATGACAGCGGATGCCGTCCCTGACCTCAAAGGTCAGATTGAGCCCGTTGCCCCCGTTTTCCAGGGTGTCGACCACGCGCAAGCTCTGCTCATTATGGCGGAATCCCCCGGGGAGTACATCATCCAATGCGCGCTCGCCGATATGACCGAAGGGGGTATGCCCCAGATCATGGCCAAGCGCAATCGCTTCTGTCAGGTCTTCATTGAGATGAAGGCCGCGGGCGAGGGTACGGGCAACTTGGGATACCTCAAGGGTATGGGTGAGCCGGGTGCGGTAGTGATCTCCCTCAGGGGCAAGAAACACCTGTGTCTTGCCCTCCAGTCTGCGGAAGGCCTTGCAGTGGATGATGCGATCGCGGTCGCGCTGAAAGCAGGTGCGGATCGGATCCTCTTCAAGGGGCTGTGCCCTTCCTTGAGAGCTGTCCGCAAAGCAGGCCAGAGGGGAGAGCACCTCATGTTCGAGCGCTTCGCGTTCTTCACGCAGACTCATGACATTCACCTCGCATGGTATGGTCCTTAATGCAAAGGTAAATACAACGCAGGCAGGCCAAAATCCTGCCTGAAGGTGAAGAAAAAAGCAACTGCTTGTGGCAGCTGCTTTATATAGACAAGCACTCGGCAGGCTTTAAGAGAGCATGGCCGCACCGATAATCCCGGCATCTGCGCCCAATCGGGCCAGCTCAATCCTGGCAAAGGGAAGATCCTTATAGAGGATATAGTTCGGAACCTCTGCACGCACGGCATCGAGCAGGAAGGAGCCTGCCTTGGCTACGCCGCCGCCCAGAACGATCATTTCGGGATCAAGGATATTCACCACATTGGCGATAGTCTGACCGAGCGCCTTGACAAAGCGGCGGAAGACCTTGATGGCCACGGGATCGCCCTCGCGCGCGGCGTCAATGACAATGCGGGCGTTGATCTTCTTCAGATCTCCCTCGCAGGCGTCCATCATGCTGGACTCAGGGTGGCGGGCAAGCAGCTCACGCGCCATGCGGATGATAGCGGTAGCCGAGCAGTAACGCTCTACACAGCCATGGTTTCCGCAGGTGCAGGGCTCGCCGTCGAGCTCAAGAATGGCGTGCCCCAGCTCGCTGCCCACACCGTGGGCACCGCTCCAAATGCGGCCGTTGATGATGATGCCGGACCCAATCCCGGTACCGATGGTGATAAAGACACTGGAGGAGGAGCCGGCGCTCACACCGGCTACCGACTCGGCCAGACCGGCCACGGTGGCATCGTTATCCACAAAAACGGGCTTGTCAAAATACTTGCGGAATTCCTCGCGGAAGGGGACATGGGTCCAACCCAGGTTGGTGCAGAAGATGACCTCGCCCGTCTTCTGATCGGCCACACCGGGGACGCCGGCACCGATGGAGGCGATATCCAAAAGAGAATAGCCGCTGCGATCGATGAGATCCTGGACACAGCTTGCCATGGCATGCACCTGCTCAGAGAAGGGAGCAGAGGTGTTGGTCACAATCTCTCCGCGCTCCAGAATATGTCCTTTCTCGTCGACCAGTCCGATCTGAATGCCGGTACCGCCGATATCAAGACCAATGCGATACATGAGGAATGCCTTCTTTCTTTATAGCTTGATGAATCTGCAAAGGGAAAAACGCAAGGGAATGCCTGTGACGAAAATCAGGGATACATGAAATTGTAGCATGCGCGGGCAAAAACGCAAGCTTAGTCCCTGGGGGTAGCGCGCATCCTTCGGTCCAGCTCATGCGGTGCGCTGTAGCCGATGGACTTGAGAGAGTAGTTGCGTGCGGCCACCTCAATGATGATGGCCATATTGCGTCCGGGGCGCACCGGTGTCAGGAAAAGCGGAAGGTCGACATCCAAGATCTTGATATGATCGTTTTCCATCCCGAGACGTACATACTCCTTGGATTCATTCCATTTCTCCAGATGAATGACCATGTCGATTTTCTTGCGAAGAGCAACGGCGCTGATGCCGTACATGGCACGGATGTCGATGATGCCGATACCGCGGATCTCCATGAAGTCCCGGATCATCTCAGGGCAGGAGCCTATGAGAACGTCATCTGATTCCCGGCATACCTCCACCACATCATCCGCAATAAGCACATGCCCGCGCTTGATGAGTTCCAGCGCAGTCTCGCTTTTACCCACGCCGCTTTCGCCTGTGATGAGCACGCCCACACCGTAGACATCGACGAGTACGGCGTGACGGTTCACGCGCGGGGCGAGCACACGGGCAAGGTACTGCACGCAGTTAAAGGAAAACTTGGTGGTGATCTGGTCGGTCAGGTAGACGGCAATATTGTGGCGGCTTGCAGCCTCTAGCATATCCTCCGGGGGACGCATGTTCCTGCAGCAGATGACACAGGGAATCGCGTAGGAGAAGTACTTCTTGTACATCTGTGCGCGCTCCTCAGGCTCCATGGAATAGAGGTAGGTCATCTCTACCTTCCCGATGATCTGCGGACGCTCAAAGGCAAAGTACT
>JAFUZB010000355.1 GCA_017476845.1 Clostridia bacterium | reverse complement strand
GGTGGAAATCTGCTTGTCCATCAGGGCGATCTCGATGCACTGCTCAAGGAGCGAGTTGTCGCTGCCGGCATCGCTGCTTCCGTCAATCATATCCGGAGGCGCCATGCCGGAATCATTCTCAATCTTGGAGAGCTGGGCGACGAAGGATTCGTCGTATTCGGCGCTGCTGGTTTTGCGGATAAAGTCGGTGATGGCATTGACTTCGCTGTCGCTGAGGAAGCAGCCCTGCACACGCGTGGGGGTGAATTCACCCATAGGCTGGTAGAGCATGTCACCGTAGCCGAGCAGCTGTTCGGCGCCGTTCTTGTCCAGGATCGTGCGCGAGTCGATGAAGCTGGATACCTTGAAGGCGATACGGCTGGGAATATTGGCCTTGATGAGGCCTGTAATAACGTCTACGGAAGGACGCTGCGTGGCGACGATGAGATGGATGCCGGCGGCACGTGCGAGCTGGGCGATGCGGCAAATGTATTCTTCGACCTCACGCTTGCAGGTCATCATCAGGTCGGCGAGCTCGTCGATGATGATCACGATGCGCGGCATCGGCTTTTCGCCTTCGCCGAGGAGACCGTTGTAGCCCTCCAGGTTGCGCACACCGGCCTCCTGGAAGACGGCATAGCGCCGCATCATTTCCTCTACGGCCCACTGCAGGGCACCGGCGGCCTTGTGCGGATCGCTGACAACTGGGGCGAGCAGATGGGGGATGCCGTTGTAGCACTGCAGCTCCACGACCTTGGGGTCCACCAGGATCAGACGGACCTGATCGGGCGAGGTGCGGTAGAGCAAAGAATTGATGATCGTGTTGATGCACACCGATTTACCCGAGCCGGTGGCACCGGCGATGAGGAGGTGCGGCATGCGTGCCAGGTTGCAGATGACCGGGGCGCCGGCGATGTCACGGCCCAGGGCGACCACGAGTGGATCCTTGGCCTTGACCATCTTTTCGGAGGAGAGGACCTCCTTGAGGGTTACGGTTGCGACCTTGCGGTTGGGAACCTCGACACCCACCAGGGACTTTCCGGGGATCGGGGCCTCGATACGGACTGACTTGACCTCCATGTTCATGGCGATGTTGGGCCCGAGATCGGTGATCTTGCTCACCTTGATGCCCGCTGCCAGCTCCAGCTCAAAGCGTGAGATGGCAGGACCGTGGGTGACATGCTTGACCTGGCACTGGATCTTAAAGGATGCAAGTGTGTCCTCCAGGCGCTTGGAGCGGATGGCGTCCTCCTCGGGGCTGATGCCCACCGAAGGATCGGGTTCCTTGAGCAGGGAGGGATCGGGGAAGATGTAGGGGATCGGAAGCGTCTCAGGATCTACGTACTCTTCATCATCCTCGTCCATCTCCTGCCCGTAGGTGGCCTTCTTGCCGGGAGAGGCGATCTCAAGCTCCGGCTGCCATGTGCTGGGGGCATTGGTGACCGGAAGGATGACCTCGCCCTGCACCCTGGAGGAGGTATCGACCGGGGTGGCGGTGTCGTAGAAGGAGTTCTGCGGCTTGAGCTTGCCTGTACTCTCCACGATCGGTGTTTCCGCGGGAGCAACAGTTTCCGTCTGCTCCGTCTCCTTGAGCCGGTCGGAAACGGCCGACTGCCATGCGGTGGGCAGGCGCTGTCCCTGCTTGGGGGCAGGTGTCTCCTGCACTTGAACAGGCTCGGGCTCGCTTACAGGTGTCAGGGGCTGGGGCGCATAGCCGGAGAGCATCGGCGCGGCTCCCGGGAAGGCGGCAGCCGGGGTGTTGGGGCCTGTGAGCTGGTGAGGATTGACAGGCTCGGGCACCGGAATGCTTGCCTTCTCCGGCTCGGCGGGACGGAATGGCGAGGACATCTGGCTCTGCTGCCAGGCTTCCTCCGGAGAGTAGGCGTTTACGGGCTGTGCGGCAGGTACTTCGGGGGCCGTGGCGGCTGCCTGTACGGGCTGTACCGGCTGCATGGTCTGTTTGGCCGGCATCGGATGCGCGGGCTGCTTGGGGGCGGGTTCCGGGGCAGGGTTGTCAAAGATGCGCGAGAAGGCAGAGCGCTTTGCGGTGGGCTTGGGCACATAGTCAGGCTGCTCCTCAGGTGTCTGGGCAAAGCCCGGGACCACCTTCTGCTTTCCCGAGAATTGTTCGGGCGCGGGCTGGGCGGTAAATTCCTGCCTTGTCGCGGCGCGTACTGCATGTGCCTGTTGCCATTCCCGCTGCTGCCGTGCGATCTCCTCCTCACGCTTTTCGCGCTCTTCACTGCGTTCCTGATGGGTCTTCATGGCCTGCAGGTGCAGTGACTGGAAGATGCCGATCACGTCGATGCGGAAGAGGGAAAGCACCACCCAGATCATGGCGAGGATACAGATGACCCCGGCCAGATCATTACCGAGGACCTTCCACAGCGGCCAGGCGATCATGGTGCCGATGAGACCGCCGGAAATACCTACCCGGCCGCCCGAGCAGAACTCAAAGGCCTGCGAGAGCATGTCGGAGAAGGAACCGGTGCCGGTGGAGTGGTAGGCAAAGGACTCCATCAGGGAAACTCTTCCCATCGCGCCGTAGCTTGTGTAGGTAAAGAGAATCGCGCAGGCGAGAAGGAGTAGATAGAAGAGAAGGACAAGCAGCGTCGTCCGTGCATTGCCCTTGCGGGAAGGGAGCAGTAGGCTGATGCCCAGATAGATGGGAAAGAGGGGCAAAAGGAAGGAAAATGCTCCGGTCAGACCAAAGGAAAAGCTGCGCAGAAGATCAAAGAACACGCCCTGCATGTGCAAAAGCACGGCCAGGAAAAGGAGCACGCCCAGGATCAGAAGAAGGTAGGCGGATGCATGGCGTGGGAGCAGGCTCTCCGGTGCCTTGGAAGCGTTTTTTTTTCGGGTATTCTTTTTACTTGCCATGGAACCTCCGAGTCAGGTCAGTTATTGCAGAATCAAGGATTGCAGTAACCCGTTTTCGTCGGCGTGCAATCGAAGAATGCGTGAGCCAAAATGATAGAAATCGGATGTGCCCGGGGGAAGCCGGAAGCTTTCGGCTTCTTCGGGCGAAAGATCAAGTGTGGCATCGGGCGTGCCGAGGGCATCGCGCCAAGCCTCCACCGTGGTGCTCCCGGTCAGAAGGCCATAGAGCATCAGTCGGTCCGCGCGGATACCGAGCACGAGGCTTTCGGTATAGTCGTTCACGTGCAGCGCATCGGTGAGAAGATAGACATCGTAGAAGTCAGCGCCCTCCAGGGAGAAGAGCCGGTAGCCTTCGATGTTGTCGGGATCCGATGCGGGCGGGAAGCGCTGGCAGATGTCCTGCAGCCTGTCTCCGAGCGCGGCCGGGACGGGCGGAAAAACGCCCTGTGCGATGGCGCTCTCCAGGTGCTCACGGCTGTCTTCGCCAAGGGTGAATTGTTGCCGTACGCCAAGCTGCTCAAGATAAGGATTGGATTCGGGAGACAGGGAAGACACCAGCTCGGACCAGAAAAAACGGACGGAGCCGCTATTTCCGGAGAGCAGCATATAGCGTGATGCGGGATACCACAGCGTGATGCCGTAGGGGTCCACCGTAAAGGTCTCGGGGAGCGGAAGAAGATCCGCATGCATGAGATGCGGGGAAAGGGAGGGAAGGATCCGCTCCTCAAGGATGGTTGTCATCGTCTCCTGCGCAAGGGCGGGATCGGAAAAGAAGTCTGCGAGGTCAAGCGGCTTACCCGTGGAAAGATCCACGACGCAGGTCCTGTCCTCTACGCCCTCCACGCTGTCCACCGGCCCCGAGGCGTGCAGATGCACGGAGAGCAGCTCGCCGTACACTTCTCCTTCCCAGGTAGTCACGAGTGGGATGGGAGAGGAGAGCACGGAAGCCAGACGCGCGGTATCGCCCCGGGCGCCGGTTTGCTCCTGAAGAAGACTGTTGAGTGCTTCCAGTCTTTCGGGATTGACACCCGATTCGGTGGAAACCAGACGGGGATAGTGCACACTGTGCGATGCGAAGTCAAGACCTGCATCCTCCAGGTGCCAGACAGGTCCTTCCGTGCCCTCGGCAAGGGCAGGAGAAGAGAAAAGAAAAAGCGCAAGCATGAAGTACACGCATAGCAAAAAACGGGGATGTGACATCTAAGCACCTCCACAGATGACTATTCTACACAAAGAAACGAAGATTGGCAAGGTTTTCGGCCCGCCTTCGTCAAGTTGAAACAAGGTTTCACTTGCCTGAAAGGGTAAGGCGAAAGGTGCGCAAAGGAGGCGGCGATGGAGAGGACTACGTGCGTGAAAAGCAATTGCCATGCGCCGCCGTCAATGCTACAATTTCCGTGTGAAAATCGTCTCTTCAGCGGGAAGGTTTACAGAGGAAAAAACGTTGAATGGACGGAACGAATCCAAGGGAAAAGGGAGGACCACAAGATGCGCAGACAGTTTATCGCGCTTCTCTTCACACTGCTGCTGCTCGTGTGCTGCACAGTTGCACAGGCAGACAGCTATACCTTCAAGTTTGACGTAAGGACCCAGACAGTCTATGAAGGCGATACGATTCAACTGACGCTCACCCGGACAGGGCTTGCCGAGGGCGGCGTGCTCTCCTTCAAGAGCAGCAACGAGAATGTGGCCAGCGTCGATGACAATGGTCTGGTCACCACATTGAAAAAGGGACAGACGGTGATCACCGCCACGGTGAAGACGGAAAAGAACACCTTCCGCACCCAGACGACGGTGAATGTCTGGCGCAAGGTTACTTCCATTGGGATCAACGAATCGCGCCTGACCATCCTGGACCGCGACGATGCCTCCCTTGAGGGACTCCTTCAGCTGGATTCAGACCTGCCTGTCCTGGTGATGAACACGGCCAACAGTCTCTCCCTGCAGGTGAGCGCAGAGCCCGATACGGCCAACAACCGCCGCATCGAGATGACAACCTCCGACGATTCGATCGTGCGCATTTCCGGCACGACGCTCAACCCCAAGAAGACAGGTGAGTGCATCATCACGGTGCAGAGCCAGTCCAACCCGGAAGTGAACACCTCCTACCATCTCTTTATCGTCCAGCGCGTCACCAACATCAAGGTCACGCCGGATAACCGCAGCACTGACGTGGGCGGCACCATCCAAATGAGGGCAGAGGTTGGCCCCAAGGACGCAACGATCAAGGATGTCACCTGGTCCAGCCTCAACGAGAAGGTGGCCGTTGTCGATGAAAACGGCCGCGTGACCGGCAAGGCCCGCGGACAGGCGGAGATCCGGGCGACCTCCCTGGACGGCTCCAAGCGCTATGGCTCCTACACCGTGACCATTGCCCAGCAGGCGGAGAGCATCACGCTCAAGTCCTCCAGCGAAATCATCGCCGTGGGATATAACCGCTCCCTTCAGGCTACCGTGCTCCCTAACAACACCAACGACAAGATCGTCATCTGGTCGTCCTCGGATGAAAAGATCGCCAAGGTCAATCAGAACGGCTACATCACCCCGGTGAAGGCCGGCGAGTGCGAGATCACCGCGACCGCCAAGAGCAATCCTGCCGTCTTCGCCGTGGCCAAGATCACGATTACGCAGCCCGTCACCAAGATCGCTTTTACCGAGCGCGAGGTCTCGGTGAATGTCGGCGAGAGCGTACAGCTCTATTGGAACGTAGAGCCCGCGGATGTGACTGATGACACCCTGTCCTTCTCGGTCAACAACCAGAAGGTCGCCTCGGTCGACGCAAGCGGCTTGGTCACCGGCATCGCAAGGGGAGATGTCACTGTGACCGCCAGGGCGGTGGACGGATCCAACCGTCAGGCCCGTATCACAGTGCATGTCATTCAGCCGGTGCTCGGCGTGCATATGAAGAGCGATACCGTACGTGTCGGCGTGAATGAAGGCTATACGCTCAACGCTGTCCTGGAGCCCGAGAATGCCAACAACCGGAACATGACCTGGACCATCGATGACACCTATTATGCTGTCATCCGCGGCACCAACAACCGTCCGACTGTCACCGGCAAGCATTGGGGACAGACCGTGGCGCACGGGGTGACCGAGGACGGAGGCTTCACCGTGGAGTGCATCGTCAATGTCGGCAACTATGACCGGGCATTGAAGATCACCGATCTCTACCTGCAGGACAATGCAGTGAAGATCGTAGTGGAAAACCAGAGCAACATGAATGTCACCCGCTTCTACGGCATCATCGCGCTCTATGATATCTACGGCCAGCCGCTGCCCTGTACCACCACCGGTGTCAACAGCTTCGACTGCTCCTACCGCGAGACCCTCTATGAGGGGGATATCACCAGGCACGGAAGGTTCTACTTCAACAGCTACGCTCAGCCCGCTGAGCAGATCGGCCGCGTGACCATGACCATCACCGGCTATGATACCGACGAGGGTTACTCCCGGAACATCCGCGATGAGAACTACGTCTATGTCGAGTATCAGGCGGTCAACTATATCGGTCATCTGCCCGAGCCGGAGCCCGCACCCGAGGTTGCAGCGCCGGCAGAATAACGCTTTGTGTCTCCTCCAGGCATCCGCCGAAGCGGCGGATGCTTTTTTTGGACCGATTTGCAACTGTGCGAGGCGGGGCAGATGTGCTATAATCTTCCGCGCGAAAGGGGTGGAGCTATGGCGGATGTCGTGGTAGTCGGTGCAGGACATGCCGGCTGTGAGGCCGCGCTGGCCTGTGCGCGGCTGGGACTGGATACCTTGCTGCTCACACTGAACCTGGACAGCATTGCGCTGATGGCATGCAACCCCGCGATCGGCGGCTCCGCCAAGGGCCACCTGGTGCGCGAGGTCGATGCACTGGGCGGTGAGATGGGACTTGCGATCGATGACACCATGCTGCAAAGCCGCACCCTCAATCTCTCCAAGGGACCTGCGGTCCATGCGCTCCGCGCGCAGGCGGACAAGCAGGCCTACCAGAACCGGATGCGCCGCGCGCTCTTTTCGCAGCCGGGCCTTCGGGTGCGGCAGGGCGAGTGCGTGAGCATTGAGACAGAAAACGGTGCTGTCACTGGCGTTACGACGCGTACCGGCGAGCGCATCCCGTGTGCGGCGCTTGTCCTGGCCAGCGGCGTGTACCTTCGCGGAAGAATCATTATCGGAGAAGCGATGTGGGACGGTGGTCCCCAGGGCCTGATGGCAGCGGGAAGTCTCTCTTCTTCTTTGGAGGAGCTCGGCTTTTCCCTCAGGCGCTTTAAGACGGGTACCCCCGCGCGCATGGATGTAAGGTCCATCGACTTTGACGAGATGACAGAGCAGAAGGGGGACGAACCGGTCGAGCCCTTCTCCTTCCTTACGGACAGACCGCTTGCCAACCGCTACTCCTGCTATCTGACCTGGACGAACCCCGAGACCCACCGGATCATCCAGGAAAACCTCTCCCGGGCGCCCATGTATACCGGTGCCATCACAGGGATTGGTCCGCGCTACTGCCCTTCCATTGAGACGAAGATTGTGCGCTTCCCGGACAAGGAACGGCATCAGATCTTCATGGAGCCCGAGGGCGAAAACAGCAGCGAGTGGTACGTCCAGGGCATGAGTACCTCACTCCCCGAGGATGTACAGTGGAAGATGTACCGCTCCATCGCTGGCTTGAAACGATGCGAGATCGTCAGGCTTGGCTATGCGATTGAGTATGATGTGATTGACGCAAGGGAACTGCGTCCCACGCTGGAAACCCTGCGTTATAAGAACCTTTTCATGGCCGGCCAGATCAATGGCACCAGCGGCTATGAGGAGGCGGCGGGACAGGGGATCCTGGCCGGGATCAATGCCGGACTGAGTGTGCTCTCGGAGAAAGGGGAGCGGAGACAGCTGGTCCTGGGGAGGGACACTGCCTACATCGGTGTTCTGGCCGATGATCTCACCACCAAGGGAACCGATGAGCCCTACCGCATGATGACAAGCCGAGCCGAGCATAGACTGCATCTTAGGCAAGACAATGCGGATATCCGTCTGACAAGGATCAGTCATGAATTGGGCCTTGCGACCAAGGAGCGGCTGGAGCGCACCGAGGAGAAGGCGAGAAAGGCAGAAGAGCTGCAAAGCCGTCTTCGCACAAGGCACTTCTCGATAAGCCCAGAGCGCGACACCTGGCTCACAGCCCATGGACAGCCTCTCACCGAGGCGAGCCTCTCGGCCTCCGAGCTCCTCCGTCGCCCCGGCATCAGCCTGGAGGATCTCTCCGAACTGGACCCGACGCTTTTGGAGGGGGACAGACGTACACTCGCCTATGCCGAGGTATGTGAGAAATATCAGGGGTACCTTGAAAAAGAAGCCTCCGCGATCCGAAAGGCGCGGGTCATGGAGGATACGGTCCTCCCCGAGGATCTCCCGTATCTTCAGATCGAGGCCCTGCGCATGGAAGCGCGGCAAAAACTGGACAAACAGCGCCCAAGGTCCTTGGGCAGTGCGGGACGGATACCCGGCGTATCCCCCGCGGATATAGCGGTACTGATGGTGTACCTGAAGAAAAACGCGGAAGGTGTGAAGCACGAAAATGGCTGACAAGGAGAAGAAAAAGGGTTTCTTTTCACGTCTGGTCGAGGGACTGGGCAAGACGCGCGGGAACATGACCGAGAAGGTCGATACCCTGGTGCGCGAGACCCGGAAAATCGACGATGACTTCTATGACGAGCTGGAGGATATTCTCATTCTCTCCGACTGCGGCATGAAGGCCACGATGAGCATGATGGATGAACTGAAGGAGCGGGTGAAGGCGGAGAAGGTCACCGATGCCGCCAAGGCCCGCGACATGCTCAAGGAAATCATGGTCAAGGAGATGGACATTCCCCGTCCGCCGCTCAAGTGGCCGATGGTTATGCTGATTGTGGGCGTCAATGGCGTGGGCAAGACCACGACCATCGGAAAACTGGCGCTGCGCTTCCAGAGCATCGGCCGGCGGGTTATGCTGGCTGCGGGCG
>JAFUZB010000354.1 GCA_017476845.1 Clostridia bacterium | reverse complement strand
CGGTCGCCTTTGCCGTGCTCTTTTCAGTGCCGCACAACCTGTATTTGTCGTGCGGTCTGACTGGCGCTTTGGGCTTTGGCCTCTATGCGGTCCTTACCGCCTCGGGGATGACCGACGCGCTCGCGACCTTCTTTGCCACCCTCCTTGTCGTCCTCCTTGCGCGCTTTCTCGCGGTATGGCGAAAGGCACCGGCTACGGTCTTCATTGTCACCGGGATCTTACCCCTGGTACCGGGGGCCGGTGTCTACTGGACGGCCTACTATCTGGTCACAGGGCAGCTGCGAAATGCCCTCTATGCCGGTTTTGACGCCATCAAGGTGGCGGTGGCCATCGTGCTTGGCATGGTGATACTCTTTGAAATTCCCAATCGGTTTTTCCATATCGGGCAGAGGAGATGAGGACCATGGACGTGCAGCCGATTGCCGAGATCCGAAACGCCTTTGATTCCAAGTTTGCGGTCCCGCGCCAGAGCGGCCTTGTGGAGAGCGTGGTCTCCGAGATTGTCTTCCGCCCGGAATACCGTGTCCGGGATGCCCTCAGGGGCCTGGAGGGCTATGATTATCTGTGGCTTGTGTGGGTCTTCTCGGAGAACAAAAAGCATGCATGGGAGCCGACCGTGCGTCCGCCAAGGCTGGGGGGCAACCGGAGGATGGGCGTCTTTGCGACGCGCTCGCCCCAGCGGCCCAACCCCATTGGCTTAAGCTCCGTGCGGCTCCTGGGCATACGCGATACCTCCGAGGGGCCGGTGCTGCAGGTTTCCGGTGCAGACATGGTCAGTGGGACCCCGATTCTGGATATCAAGCCGTATCTTCCCTATACCGATGCCCATCCCGGGGCGCGGGCCGGGTTTACAGACACGGTGGCCTTTGAAGAGGTTCGGGTGGAGATCCCGGAGGAACTGTGCCTAAAGCTCCCCGAGGCGGTCCGGCCGGGGCTTGCGGAGGTACTCAGGCAGGACCCGCGCCCAGGCTATCAGCGGACGGCGGGAAGAATGTATGGCTTCCCGTACGCAGGCTACGAGGTGAAGTTTGTCGCGGAGGAGCGCTGCCTTCGGGTAGTATCCATTGAGAAGGAGACAGGGGCATGAACTATCTGGATATCCTGCGAGAGCGCTTTTCGGTGCGAAGGCGTGCCGAGGAGAAGGAAGCCTTCTTGAACTTTGTGAAAGAGGAGATGGAGGCAAAGGGCTACCGCGCAGCGCTGGAGGAGGATCGTCTGGGCGGAAAGACGCTGCTCTTCGGGAATCCCGAGCGGGCGCCGCTTGTGCTCTGTGCGCACTATGACACCCCTTCGCGCAAGCTGCTCCCCGACCTGCGCTTTCCGGGCAATCCCGTGCTGCAGCTGCTCTCACAGCTCCCCATGCTCCTGCTGCTTCTGATCCCGGCCTTTCTTCTGTATCTCATCGCCTGGACGGTGATCGGGCCCAGGGCAACGTGGGTGTTTCTCCTCGCCTATGTTGGCCTCCTCTTCCTCCAGGTCTTTGGCCCGGCCAATCCAAGGAATGATAATCAGTCCAGCGGCCTTGCCGCCCTCCTCACGGTCATGGCCTCTGTCCCGGAGGCCTACCGGTCCCGCGTGGCGTTTGTGCTCTTTGACCAGGGGGAGAAAAGCTACATGGGGGCAAGACAGTACGGGAAAGCCCATCTGCAGACGCAGTACACCCGCCTTATGGTGGAGCTGGGGCCTGTGGGCGAGGGCGATGTACTGTTCTTCCTCCCCAAACGCCTGGCCAGAAAGACTTCCTCCTTTCACGGCCTCCTGGAGCACCTGAAGCGGACCGAGGGGATGACACTTCGGGAGGGCAGACCGGAGATGCAGATGCTCCGCTCGGACTTCAGTGCCTTCCAATGCGGCTGTCTCCTCATGAGTGCCAAGCATGTACGGGGCCTGGGATACATGGTAGGACACCTCCATACACCGGGGGATACCCACGCAGAAGCCGGGCAGGTCGAGCGGATCGCCGCAAGCCTTGTTCGGGCTATCCTGGGAGAGCGGGGCGAGGACATGGAAAAGGTCGAAAATGTCCTTGAAAATGCGGGAATTGACGGTTGACGAACTGCCCAGGATTGGGTAGAATTTGTAACAGTTATATGACGATCGGGGAAAGGAGTGGAGCAGACATGAGCAGGGCCCTGTTTGTGTATGCCTATGTCCCCAATATGCCGAGAAACCCGGAGGATGGGGGCTTCCTGATCAACCTTTTTGAGGATGACCGATTGACCTTTACGCACTATGCAGCGGATCAGACTGTGCTGCAGGAGTACCGTTTTGCGGTACCGCCCAGGCTCCGCATGGGCTATCTTGCCTGTGTGGATACCGCCAGGCCATGGCTCTCGCAGATGTATCAGGTGATGCGCGCGGGGGAGGCGGCACGCTATTCCTGCCGCATCGGGATTGACGGTTATCCGCTCTTTCTCGTGGAAGATTTCGAGGCCCTCATGAACTGCCCCTTCCGCTCGGCGCGCGCCCACTATGCGCGCAAGATGTACCTGCTTTTGGAGGACATCGCCACCGAGCTTTTCCAGGCGGGCTTCAACATGACGCCGCAGAGCTTCATGTGGGATGACGGCAGGGTACGCCCGATCGATGCTGCTCCCGCGGGGGGACTTTTCCAGAAAAACGCATAAAGGACTAAAGGACATAAGGGACATAAAGGAAGGGAAATACCATGGCAAAGGAAGATATCAGCCGCTGGCTTGAGCACCCGAGGATGCCCCAGGAGCTTATGGACATGATGCAGGCGATGGACGGGGAGACCCTCGGCGACAGCTTCTACCGGGATCTGGCCTTCGGCACCGGTGGCCTTCGCGGCGTGCTCGGCCCCGGGACCAACCGCATGAATGTCTATACGGTGGCGCGGGCTACACGCGGCCTGGGACACTATATTCTCGGTGCGGGCGGCACGCCCAGCTGCGCGGTGTCCTGTGACAGCCGTATTCATTCCCGCGATTTTGCGGAGCTGACCTCCGCTGTGCTCGCACAGATGGGCATTCAGGTCTATCTCTATGATACCCTCATGCCCACCCCCATGCTCTCCTTTGCCGTGCGCGACCTCAAGTGCACGGCGGGCGTCATGATCACCGCAAGCCATAACCCGGCTAAGTTCAACGGCTACAAGGTCTACGGTGCAGACGGATGCCAGATCACATTGGAGGTTGCCGACGAGATCCTCTCCTTTATCGGCAGGGAGGAAACGCTGGTGGACAGCCTGCCGGACTTCGAGACCTATCTCGCCTCGGGGAAGATCCAGTACATCACGCGCGATACCATTGAGCGCTACTATGCCTGCATCGATACGCTGCGGCTGACGCGCGATGAAACACCGCTCAACGTCGTCTATTCTCCGCTCAACGGTACCGGTAACATTCCTGTTCGAGAGATGCTCTCGCGCCTTGGCAATATCCATGTCTCCGTCGTGCCCGAGCAGGTGCTGCCCGACGGACATTTCCCGACCGCGCCCTATCCGAATCCCGAGATCCGGGAGGCCATGCAGCTGGCGATCGACCAGACGATCTGGGAGAAGGCCGATCTGTGCTTTGCTACCGATCCCGACTGTGACAGGATCGGGGCGGGCGTGAGAAGAGGCGAGAGCGTCACCCTGATTTCCGGTAACGATATGGGCATTCTGCTGCTGGACTATGTCTGCAGACACCGCAAACAGACCGGGGACAAGCAGCCCGTGGCCGTCAAGACGATCGTGACCACCGAGATGGCGGTGCCGGTATGTGAAAAATACGGCGTGGAGCTGCGCAATGTGCTCACCGGCTTCAAGTTCATCGGCGAGCAGATCGGGCTCCTGGAAAAGGACGGGGAGACAAGCCGGTATCTCTTTGGTTTTGTGGAGAGCTACGGCTACCTCTCCGGCACGGATGTTCGCGACAAGGATGCCGTGAACGCGGCGGTGCTGGTGTGCGAGATGGCCGCGTACTATAAGGGACAGGGCAAGGATCTGCTCGCCCGTCTGGATGAATTGCGCGAGGAGTTTGGCTTCTATGCCCAGCGCTTGCTTACCTTCGCCTACGAGGGCGAGAAGGGTGCCTCCCAGATGGCGGAGATCATGAGCGGACTGCGCGGGGATCCGGAGAAGTTTGGCGAGGCGGCCTGGCAGGGCTGCACGCGCACGGACTATCTCCATGATGACACGGGACTGCCCAAGAGCGATGTCTTGTCCTTCGCCCTCAAGGACGGAAGAAAGATCATCGTGCGCCCGAGTGGTACCGAGCCCAAGCTCAAGGCATATCTCTTCGCCTCAGGCAAGAACCAAGCGGCTGCCGAGGCCGCCCTGGACGAATTGCAGCGTATGACAGAGGCCAAGTGCAAGGCATAAGGAAAGAAACTGTAGGCCCCCGGAATCATTTCCGGGGGCCTACATACATTGCTCAATCTTCGTCTGCTTCGGGATTTCCGTACATGCGGATCTGCGCTGTGAGGGCACTGATCTCCGCCTCGCGCTCCTGGATCTCCAGCCTGAGCGCATCGGCTTCCTTTTCCATTCCGCTCTCGGGGAAGGCATCCAGCCGGGCCTTGGCGAGGGCCATGGCCTCCTCCAGCTCGGTGCGCTTTTCCAGAAGGGAGGAGAGCAGGTCGCCATGGGCATCAAAGAGCGCGCCCCAGAGATCGCCGGTAAAGGTGGTGTCCGCGGAGAGGGTATCGCGCAGACTGTTGCCGGTCCCCTCCATGTGTTCCGTGACAGCAGCAATCTCGCCCGCCTGGCGAAGATAGGTTTCCTCTGTCTGAGATGCGACGTCAATCTGGTTTTCCAGGGATGTATTCTGTACCTCCAGGTCCGCGATCTGCACCGTGAGATCGGCAATCTTGGCGGTACTCTCCTCGTAGGTGAGGTTGGCTTCGCGGATGGCTTCCTCGACGCTGGCAAGCTCGCTCTGCAATGCTTCCTTCTCCGCGGAGATGCGCTGCCATTCGGCCTGACTGGCGCTCAGATCCTCCCGGAGGGCAGTGAGCTCTCCCTGCAGGCCCTGGTTGCGCATGAGGATGGCGACGACGATACAGATGGCGACGACCATGACGATGGCGGCAGGAATCCAGCTGCGGGATCGTTTTTCTTTACTCAAGGCGATCGCCTCCTTCCTGGGTGGGCGCCTCAAGGTCCGAGGGCGTAGCGGGGGAGGAGGCCTCCTCTGCTGTGTCCAAAGCTTCCTGCGGGGTCACGTCTTCAATGACTGTCTCCTCTGCATCGGCAGGAAGTTGGGTTTCCTCCTCTGTCTTTTCCTCTTCCGGCACACTATCTGTGCTGCGCGTGCCGGACATGGCGTCAAGGAGCACGGAGAGGGCATCAGTCATCCCGGATTCCACGCTTGTGGAAACCTCTAGGAAGGCGTCGTAGTTGGCTTCAAGGGTCTCCCCGGCAGCACGCACGCGGCCGTCGGTGGCCTCCAGGGTATCGGTAAGCTCACTTTGCACGGCGCGAAGGCTCTTTCTTGTCTCGCGAAGCGCATTTTCCTCCGCCTTGGCCGCATCCGCCTTGGGCTGGATCTCATCGAGCTCCTCTTTGGCCTTGGGCAGTGCCTCGGCGACCTGATCATATTCGTACTGCTGCTTGCGCTCGCGTGCACGGCTGGTTTCCAGGGAAACCCGCACATCCTCCAGGGCAAAATTCAGCTTTTCATGCTGGTAGGCGTACCATGCGGTCGCTACGCAGGCGAGCACCATGACGATGGTGAAGACACGCGCAAACCACTTTGGCATCTTCCTGCACCTCCCGTTTGTCGGCTTTCATTTATATTGTACTTGGACACAGGGATTGTACCATAATCGCAGGGAAAGCGAAAGGGCGCCGCGCTTCGTCTTGCGGGAAGGCCGCCGCTGTTGTAGAATATGCAGGTTTCCAGCTGCCCTCTATGCAGGCGGCAAAAGGAACACGGATCAAGTACATGAACATACATTCATTGGAGGATACAGACAGATGACGAAGCTGGAAATGGATCTTCTGGAGCTTCTGCAGGAGGACTGCCGTCTGCCACTGGAAAAGCTGGCGGTGATGACGGGCAGCACCTTGGAGGAAGCCGCAAGCGCCATCGACGACATGGAGAAGCGCCACGTGATTCTTCGCTATGCGCCCACCATCAACTGGGATCTGACCGAGCGCGAGCGCGTGGAGGCGATGATCGAGGTGAAGGTAACGCCACAGCGGGACATGGGCTTTGACGCCGTGGCCAAGCGCATCTACCGCTTCGAGGAGGTGCGCAGCGTCTACCTTATGAGCGGCTCTTACGATCTTCTGGTGCTGGTGGAGGCACGCACGCTCAAGGAGCTGGCCCTGTTTGTCTCCCAGAAGCTTTCCACCATCGAGACCGTGACCGGCACGGCCACCAGCTTTGTGCTCAAGCGCTACAAGGAAGAGGGCGTCGTCTTTGAGGATGACGCGCAGGACCGTCGACTGGTGGTGTCGCCGTGAATTACGATCGACTCATCAACCGCACCGTGGCGGCGGTGCCGCCCTCGGGAATCCGGCGCTTTTTCGATATTGCTTCCACCATGAAGGATGCCATCTCCCTGGGTGTGGGCGAGCCGGACTTTGTGACGCCCTACCATATCCGGGATGCCGCCGTCAATTCTCTTCTGGACGGCGGAACACAGTATACGGCCAACCGCGGCCTTCCGGAGCTCAGGCGGGAGATCGCCTTCTATCTGGAGCACCGCTTCGGCACTGCCTATCACCCGGACACGGAGATTGTCGTGACCGTCGGTGCCTCCGAGGCGATCGACGCCGTCCTTCGCGTGCTGGTAGAGCCGGGGGACGAGGTCCTGATTCCGGACCCGAGCTACGTCAGCTACAGCCCGTCCGTACTCTTTGCAGGCGGCACGCCCGTTGCGGTCAAGACCTGCGAGGCGGAGGGCTTTCGCCTGAATGCGGAGGCGGTACGGGAGGCTATCACCGAGCGCACCAAGTGCCTGATCCTCCCGTATCCCAACAATCCCACCGGCGGCATTATGGAGCGGCAGGACCTGGAAAAGCTAGCCAAGGTCATCCGAGAGAAGGAGATCCTGGTCATCTCCGATGAGATCTATGCCGAGCTCACCTACGGCGGAAAGCAGCACGAGAGCTTTGCGGCCCTTCCCGGTATGTGGCCCTACACGGTCACCATCAACGGCTTCAGCAAATCCTTCGCCATGACCGGTTGGCGCGTGGGCTATGCCTGCGGGCCTAAGGAAATCATGGACATGGTCAACAAGATCCACCAGTATGCGATTCTCTGCGCGCCGCGCATGAGTCAGGTCGCCGCCGTGGAAGCCCTGCGTCTTGGGCGCGAGCGGAATTATGAGGATGTTGCGCGCATGCGGGAAAGTTATGACCGTCGCCGCCGTTTATTGGTGGACGGGTTCCGGAGCATGGGCCTTTCCTGCTTTGAGCCCCTGGGCGCTTTCTATGTGTTCCCCTCTATCCGCGTAACGGGGATGAGCAGCGAGACATTCTGCGGGGAGCTCCTTAAGGCCAAGCACATCGCTACGGTGCCGGGCACGGCCTTTGGCGAATCGGGCGAGGGGCATATCCGCTGCAGCTATGCCACGGGGATTGACAAGCTGAACCTGGCACTGGACGGCATCCGGGCCTTCCTGGAGGACGTCCGGGAAGAAGAAAGGGGATAAGCTATGCCACGCAAGCTGGCTTTACTTCTGTGTCTTTGCATGCTTTTTGGCATGTGGACAGGTGGCGCACACGCCGAGTGGGATGACGGCCTTCTCATCGAAGAGGAGGAGGAAGAGCTCCTGTGGGATGACATTCCGGTCACGGAGATCATCGGGAAGGATGATCATGTGGATTCCGGCACGGAGAAGAGCATCTTTGAATCGGACGGCTCAGTGCTCATCACGCTCTCCGCAACGGGCGATTTCACCATAGGCGGGGACAGCCGCAAGAAGGCGGATATCTTTAACGATGAATTGGTGCGCCAGGGCGGGGATATCAACTTCACCATGCGCAATATGCGCGATATCCTTCTCGCGGACGATCTGACCATTGTCAATTTTGAGGGAACGCTCACCGATTCCACCTATGTGCCCTCCAGCAAGAAGAACAATCAGTTCCTCTTCAGCGCGCCGCCCTCCTATGTGACCATGCTCTCCGACAACGGCATTGAGGCTGCGGCACTGGAGAACAACCACATCATGGACCACGGCGAGGAGGCCTACGAGGATACCAAGCGGGCACTGCGCGATGCGGGCATTGTCTACTCCAATTCCACCGAGGTCGGCGTCATTGAGATCAAGGGCGTAAAGATCGCCATGCTCACGTACCTGTGCATCGACCGCTATGAGTCGCTCTGGGACAAGGTCCCCGCAGATATCCGGGCAGCCAAGGCGGAGTATCCCATCGTCATCTGCTCCTTCCACTGGGGCAATGAGAAGGACTATTCGCCCACCAATAACCAGATCCGCATGGGCAGGCTGGCCGTGGATTCCGGTGCGGACCTCGTGCTCGGCCACCACAGCCATCGCATGAACCCCATCGAGCAGTACAAGGGTGTTTATATCTGCTATTCTTTGGGCAATTTCTGCTTCTCGGGAAACTCCAAGCCCAGCGATATGCTCAGCTTTGTCTTCCAGACGCGCTTCCGCGTCAAGGACGGGGAAGTGAAAAACGAGGGCTTTAAGATCATTCCGATCCGTATCTCCTCGCGCAAGGACAGAAACGATTTTATTCCCACGCCCCTGGAGGAGAGTACGGCCGTCGATTCGGTGCTCACCACGCTCAGACAGAACGGGCGCAAGCTGGAGTATGCGGTGGATACGTATCCGCTCACGTGGTAGCGAGTTCATAAAGACTTTATGTTCGTCTGCTATTTGGAAGGCAAACGAAACCCTTCATGCTATAATGGCCCTCAGCAGACTTTCTCTTAAGGAGGACACATGCGATGTTCGATAAGCTGATGAACAATTATTACTACGGCAAGGCCGGCAAGGGCGACCTGACGCCGGATGATCTGCCGAGTAATCGCTGGCAGCTGTTCCTGGAGACGCTCCGTGTGCGCTTTTCCGCGCTCGTGCGTCTGAACCTGATGTATCTGGTGGTCTTCATTCCCCTCCTCATTGTCATCGGTCTCGGTCTTTCCGCAGCCCTGAATGTGCTCAATGCCACCGATCTTGGCAACGGCGAGTCTGCCTACACGATGCAGGCCCAGATTGAGGCCGAAGAGGCAGCGGAGGCTGGGACCGGGGCGGAGGTCGAGATCCCGCAGGTGCTCTCTCCCCTGGAATCAGGAGACAGTCTCTTCAGCATTCTGTTTATCAGTCTCATCCTCTTCATTCCGGCCTTTGCCATCACCGGTCCTGCGACCGCGGGTGTGAGCTATGTCACCCGCAACTGGTCCAGGGACGAGCATGCCTTCATCTGGTCGGACTTCAAGGATGCGGTCAAGGAAAACTGGAAGCAGAGCCTGGTGATCTCGACGGTCACCTCCGTTTTGCCCATCATTGTGTTCATGTGTTGGCGTTTCTATGGATCCCTGGCCAACACGCAGGTGATCATGATCATTCCGCAGGTCCTCATCCTGATGCTGGGCATCGTGTGGGCACTTTCCGTGACCTACATGCATCCCATGATCGTCGGCTATCGCCTGAAGATGCGCGATCTTCTGCGCAACTCCTTCCTCATTGCCATCGCGAGGCTCCCCATGAGCCTGGGCATCCGGCTCCTGCACTGCGTGCCGGTCGCGATCGCTGTGGCGGTAGCTCTGTTTGTGAACGCCTCTTGGGCGATCCTGGGACTCCTCCTGTACTATCTCCTCATCGGTTTTTCCCTCAGCCGCTTTATCACCGCAAGCTATACCAATGCGGTGTTTGACAAGTTTATCAACAGTCATATCTCCGGCGCACCGGTCAACCGTGGCTTAAGAGAAGAGACCGATGAAGACGATGAGGAAGACATCGTCGTGGAGATGCCGCGCGAGTAAGTAGCCGGAGAAACAGAAGCAAAAGGATGAAGTCATGTATACCGGTTTTGCCGAAGTTTACGATGAACTGATGGCGGATGTTGCATACCCCACCTGGGCGCAGCTCTACGCCGATCTCATGGCCCGGTACGGGATTACCGGGGGAAAGGTATGTGAGTGCGCCTGCGGGACAGGGGCACTCACGATTCCTTTGTATAAAAAGGGATTCAAGATGACCGGGGTGGACCTGAGCCAGGATATGCTCTGGATTGCCGCCCAGAAGGCGCGCAAGTCCGGGATCGCGATCCCGTTTGTGCGCCAGGATATGCGTGCCCTGCGGCTCCACCGTCCCATGGACGCGGTGCTTGCGACCTGTGACGGGGTGAACTATCTTCTGGGGACGGAGGACCTCCACGCCTTCTTTTGCGCGGCCTACCAGGCCCTGCGCCCGGGCGGCGGCCTCTTCTTTGACGTCTCCACCCCATACAAGATTGAAAACCGCCTGGGGAACCAGATGATCTGCGACGACTCGGAGCACATCACCTACTTCTGGCAGAATGCCTATCATGCCGCTACTGGGATCATCGACATGCACCTGTGCTTCTTTGTTAGGCAGGAGGACGGAAACTACCGCCGCATCGATGAGGAGCAGAAGCAGCGCGCTTGGAAGCAGGAGGAAATCCTCTTTGAGCTCAGGCGGGCGGGCTTTGAACAGATCACGGTCTCCGGCAACGGCCTGCACGCCCCGCGCGAGCGCGAGGAACGGTGGCACTTTGCGGCGCTTAGGCGCGTAAGTCCCGAGGAGATGGAAGGTTAAGATGGAAATCGAAAGACATACGGAAGATGAAATGCTGCACATGGACCTCCTTGGAGGGCAGGTGCGCGTGATGCTCTGCGAGACCACGCAGATGGTCCAGCGGGCCCGGGATATCCACGAAGCGAGCCCGGTCGCGACGGCAGCCATGGGCCGGCTGATGACGGCCACGGCCATGCTGGGTGTAATGATGAAGGGCGAGAAGGAATCGGTGACCGTGACCGTCAAGGGGGACGGTCCCATGGGCACCTTGGTGGCGGTGGCCGACCACGGCGATGTGCGCGTGACGGCGGACGACCCACAGGTGGAGCTGCCCCCACGCGCGGACGGCAAGCTGGATGTGGGCGGTGCCGTCGGGCACAACGGACGCATGAGCGTGGTCAAGGACCTGGGCATGCGCGAGCCCTACATCGGTCAGGTGCCCCTGACTTCCGGCGAGATCGCCGAGGACGTCACCACCTATTTTGCCATCAGTGAGCAGATTCCCACGGTCTGCGCGCTGGGCGTGCTGGTG
>JAFUZB010000353.1 GCA_017476845.1 Clostridia bacterium | reverse complement strand
TGGGACAAGTGTAAGACGAGATCTCCACCAGCCTATGGAAGGTATGGTTGCTCTTCATACCGCTGTTTTACCATAGGTCTGTTTGCCATGCAGCAAACAACAAGGGGGGATGTTGAAGAATGACAATACAGGTCTTACGGGACATCTGTATTATGCACAAACTCAACTATAGCATGACCGCGATCGCGAAAAGCTTGAATACAGACCGCACGACTGTGTCTCGATATCTGCAAAGAGTGGAAGACAGTGGTCTTGTTATTGCAGATCCTATTACAGAAGAACTGGCTGAACAGATTAGGATCCATATTCTGTCTAACCAACACTCTACTCACGATGGATATCTTGCCCCCGATTGGAAGCTTTACCACGAAGAATTGTGCACCCCTCATGTTACTTTGAAACTTCTTCACGAAGAGTATGCGGCAGAATCTGTGTATCTGGACAAAAAGTCTTACAGTTACCCGCACTTTGCACGAATGTATCGTGAGTACTGCAAAACAAAGCGGCTGGTTATGCGTATGGAACACAAGCCGGGCAGAGTAGTCGAATACGACTGGGCTGGTAGCACGATGAAGTATACTGCTCCGGATGGCACATCCGTGAAAATGTACCTGTTCGTTGCCGTTCTCCCTTACAGTCGATTGTTCTATGCCAACGCATACCCTGATATGAAACTCGCGAACTGGTGCGATGCTGTATGCAATGCCTTTGAGTATTTTGAAGGTGTTCCCGAGATTATGCGCCCGGACAATCTGAAGACGGCGATTATTCAGCACAACCGGGAACAGATCATTTTGCAAAAGGATTTCCGGGAACTTAGTGACCATTACAACAGCGCCGTGATTCCAACGGGCGTAAGAGAGCCTACTCACAAGTCTGCAGCAGAGTCAACAGTCCGGGAGGTAGAGTGCTGGATTATTGGCACGCTTCGCAAAAAGCAGTTCTTTTCGGTTCAGGAGGTGCAGGATGCAATTCAGGAGGAAGTTAAGAAGCGCAACGATACCTACTCTCCGTCGTTGTACAGCACCCCGAAAGATCTCTTTGAAAAAGAAGAGCGTGCGCATCTTAAGCCACTGCCTCCAACGAGGTTTTCCAGGTCAAATTGGCAAACCGGAACTGTGCCGAATGACTACATGGTGAAGTTTGGAAAGAACAGCTATTCCGTACCTTACACTTATGTTGGAAAACCGTATGAGGCCCGTGAGAAGAATGGCATGGTTGAGATTTACAGTGACACAGTACTGATTACAACGCACAGGTATGTTGAAGAACACCAGCGCAATGTCATTGTCAAACAGGAACACAGGCCAAAGAACCACCAGGAAGTCGTGAACTATACCCCGGAAAAGCTGCGTGAGTATGGTCAGCGCGTCGGGCCTGCTGTTCTGTGGGCAATGAATTACCATCTGTCGTCCGGCAAAATTGAAGAGCAGGGTATTCAGTTCTGCGTGAGCATTAAGTCACTCGGAGAGCGTCACGGTGAACAAAAGCTTGAAGCTGTATGCAAGGCTATTCAGGAACGCGGAGACAGCCCTGAAATAGCAACGATTACCCATGAGTTGAAAGCCAAAGTCAAGGCCACACAGTCTGAAATGGCACATACTGCGGAAGGATTTACTCGCGGTATGGAACAGTTTGATATTTAGCTTGCAAAAGCATTTTGGTCAGAAAGGATGAATGTTGATGAAGAATGCACCTGATGAAAAGAAGCAGGAAAACGAGACTGAAATCGAAGCGTCCCCCCAGAGTACCCCTTTATCCGATGAGATCGACACGGAAACGCTGAAGGCTCAGATAATAGAGATCCTTAATCGCATACATCTGGGCGGTATGCGTGCAAAGCTGGAAGAGTTGATGGAAACTCTTCCAGCGGAAAGGATGGCACCTTTCATTTCCATCTTTGCCTTAATCGCCGTGGCCGAAGACAATGTGCGCAATACCAACAAGCAGAACCGACTGCTTCGTGCGGCCGATCTGCATCTTCCCAATGCGTGTATGGAAGACGTTGAGGCTGTGGAAGGCCGGCATTTTGACGTAGATTTGCTTCACCAGCTAAGCACCTGTGAGTACATTCGAGACCACCGTCATGTCATTGTAACTGGTGCAACCGGCTGTGGGAAGACGTATATTTCCAATGCTCTTGCAACTAAAGCCTGCAGGAAAGGCTTCCGCGTAAAATACATCCGTCTTCCGGACCTGTTGAATGAGTCCGATGCTGCACGGAAGAATGCGACGTATAGTAAGTTTCGCAGCACTTACACCCGTCAGAATCTGATTGTGATTGATGAGTGGCTGCTGCGGCCGCTTTCATATGAGGAATCTCTGAGCCTGTTGGATTTCATTGACGCCTGCAGCAATTCCTGCTCCTTGATTTTCTGTTCCCAGTTTCCAGTAAAGGATTGGTATACCAGGATTGACGGAGACAGGGATGCCAATACAGCAAGCACACTGGCAGAAGCTGTTTTGGACCGTATTATTCACAACGCCTACTCGCTTCATATTTCGAGCAATGCGTCTATGCGCAAGCACTATGGATTGCATTAACAGACGGCACATATGCCGCGCTATGGCAACAGAAAGAAGGTATCGCTATAACACGTTTTGACGAGTATCCTGAATCTTTCGAAGAACTGCAGAAGATGGTTGCTCGGTTCCAAAAGTTGACCGAGTCCTTTCTGGAAAGTGTGGAATATGGTTACAGCTATATTGACGGACAGCAGGAAGAACTCAGAAACGAAAGCGAAGAAGCACTTGATGCCCGTTATGAGGCAGAGGATGCACTTGAAGCCTACAAGGCCGAAATGCGCTTCCTGGCCCGTACGCTTATTGCTCTTGACGTTGATATCCCGCTTGAGGGACACAAGATTAACTTCGGCAACTTTCTTCCTCCAGATGATCCCAGACGTGATGCTTTTTCTTATGAGGTGGATGTGTGAGCAGGCTTGTTTCTCAGACACAGATTACAACGGCCAGAGATGTTGATCTTACTGCTTTCCTTCTGAATACGTACCCTATGTCATTTGACTGGGACGCAGAAACCGATGCATTGATTTACCGGTCAGAACATCCTGTACAAGTTGGCATGCGTGCGCTGCACTTTGAGAACACCGTGTTTGCCGGAAACCCGATTGATTTCCTCATGCGTAACTTTGGATACAACTTCGTAGACGCAGTGAAGATTCTTTCGCGGTATGCTAGACAAACGGGTGTTTCAAAAGCTGGAGAAATAGAGAAAACATCCGCCACATCTTCTGATAAAGATCCATATGTGTTACCCATTCCAGATCGGGAAAAGGAGTTTTGCCCTCCGGAAAGAGAATCCCCACCTTTTCGCCGGCTTTTCGGATTCTTACGTAACCAAAGGATCCCTTACGAAACAGGAAAGCGTCTCGTATGTCAGGGCTTGCTATACCAGGAACCGGTATTTGGCAATGCGGTCTTTCTCAATAAAAGCAAGGACTTTTTCGAGGTCATGGGGACGCTCTCCTTTGCCAAGACCCCATATTACGCTTGCGAAAGAAAGGAAGATGATACCTACTGGTCTGTCAGAAACAGCGCCGATAAACCCAAACGGATCTGTATCTGCAGCACTGCACTGGATGCTGTGAGTCTTATGGAACTCCAACGACAGGCTGGAATGGATGTTTCTGCTGCATATGTGAGTGTAGGCATGACTCGATTTGAGCCGGCTGTTCTCAAGATTATTCTCAATGCCAGACAAATATCTGCATCCGTCTTTCTTGCTCTTCCAGAGAAGAACATGAAGCAAATGAAGCACACCACTGCTATGCAGGCTACTGCCGTATTTACATCTCCGAGCAATTCTTGGAGTGAAGACCTCAGAACGAATATCCGTTTTCGAGACCCTGTTTATGCACCATGAGACAGATACACATCTGATACACTCAGTGTGTATCTGTAATACCGCCAGAGCGACAGAACGGACTATCTCCGCATTCTGCGCAGCTGTTCTGGTAGGCTTATGTGAATGTGAAATGCCTGGATGATTTATTGATACATCAGTGATACACGCTATGTACAGGAGGGAATATGACCAAGGTTAAAAGAACCAACATCTCATTAAGTTCAGACACGTTGGAACGTCTTGACCAATATGCCATTCAAAACCACACGACCCGTTCACAGGCAATAACCATGCTGGTATGGGAGGCAAAGGTTAAGAATCCCCAGGCACGTGGACAGATGTCTGTAGAGGACATTGCGGAAGACAGCAATAAAAGGAAACGGGATGCAAGATCTCGGTAAGTGCAAAAGGCGAGGTGATACACCTCGTCTTTTCCTTGCTACAATGAGCGCCCCCGCCCCCCTCGGCGCGAAAACGCCTACAAATGGAGCAAATCTACGTGCACACTCATGTAACGCATTACTTCAGCCCCATGAAGACGGACAATGCTTGGACTACAAATGAATACACAGGGGGTGTGCAAGATTATGATACTGGGTGTGCAAAGAAATGATACTGGGTGATGCATGATTTGCAACTGCATGTGCAAAATTATGATACCGTGCGTGCAAATGAATGATATTTTCCATTCTCCGAAAGCACGCGCTGTTTTTCCCAGAGACGGGATCTCATACGTCCGAATCCCTGGAGAGAAATCCGCCTTGTCTCCCTGGCATCGGCCTTCCTGCTGCTTCTTACGGTACGTTTGGAGCGTGTTTTCCTTTCTGCGACGTCCCATAAAGAGTACCCTCCTCACCGAAATTATACTACTTGGATACGGTATTTTCAAGAGAAATTCACAACTAGATTAAAATAAAATCCCCTAAAATAGGGGATTTTCAGAACTGGATTCCAAAACGCTATGCTGTATGCAATTTATTTAGACACGACAACGACAGGGATGATCCGGCAGATCAATCAGACCATCTGTCAAATGGAGGAAAGTACAGAAAGAACCTCTGAACGTTCTCTTTCCTCTCCATCAATCAAATTCCTGGACTGCCAGATGCGCGTAATGCCCAAGTCTATCCAGGCGGCGGGCGAGATCTGCCGCGGATAGGCCGTTTTCGTTTTCAAGCCAGTTCAGGATCAATCGCATGGAACCTGCAAAAACGTAATCGTATACATAATTCAGGTCCTCTCTTTTGTATTGGGGGAAATCCTTCACCCAGTCGTCAACCATGGGACGGCGCATCATTTCCTGAATCCGCATCAGAAACCGTGGGTTCCCATTTTTGCCCATGATGATCAGGCATAACTCCTGGTTCTCCATGATGCACCGAAACACATCCGCCAAATGCCCGCCCTCGTAGTTCGTTTCCAT
>JAFUZB010000352.1 GCA_017476845.1 Clostridia bacterium | reverse complement strand
TTAATATCTACTGATACAACAAAAATAATTACCATTACAACAAAAGAGGCACTTGTAAAATATTACCAACTCATGATAAAAAGAGGAGAGAAGCTCATACTCTATATTTCACAACACTTTTTTCGCGGTTCCTATTGTTTAGAACGAAAATGAGGATTATGGAAGTTGTAGATATTGCACTACAGGTGCCCTCTTGAAGAAGAAGTCGTCGGTGATGCCGACTTGTCTGAAGAAGGGCACAAAGGGCGATCCGAAGCGCTTGGCGGTCCGGAAGAGCTTGACGCAGATCGTCTCGGCCTCCTGCTGCTTGCTCCCAAGGAGGGTGAAGGCGACATTCTGTCGGTTGCCGCCTGTGGGCGCATATCTTCCGGCTTCCAGAATGCTCCGGATGGCTTCCTGGGATATCTCCTCATGGGTGAAATGACGGATCGTACGCCGGCTGCGCATGGCCTCAAGCATCACCTGACTGTCAAGCGATGACAAGGGAACGGTGGGAGTATCCTGTGCAGGATAGGCCGTCATCTGCACGGCGAGTGCAGGGCAGATCGCATAGCAGTGTCCGCACTCAATGCAGCCCGATGGCAGCACGTGGGCCTTGTTGTTCTCCAGGTACAGACAGTGATTGGGGCAGTCCCGGACGCACAGGGAGCAGCCAATACATTTCTTTTCGTCGATGCAAATGGACGGCATGGCATGTCCCACCTTTCTCAAAAGACCTTAGTGCGTGAGGAAAAGTCGCAGATACGCTGTCGCTTCCCTGTCGTGCTTTCCCGTGAAGCCGTGGCCTCCGCCGAGGATCTCATGATACTCACAATCGGCATAGCACTCGAGGGCTTTCCGGGCATACGAGACAGAGACGATTTTGTCCTCGGTTCCGTGCACGAGCAGCACAGGACCGGGGTACCCCGCGATCTCATGGAAGGGATCCATCTCAAGCACGGAGCGGGCGTATGCTCCGCCCAGCTTCATGGGGAGGCGGCCCAGAAGATCCGGTACATTACGGGGATCAAAGCGATAGAACATCATGTGTCCTTTGCGTGCATCGTCCGGAATGCACAGGGCCGGGTAGAACAGAACGAGGCGGTGAATGCTGTCTCCGAGTTCCTTCGCGGCCAGGGCGGAGACAAAGCCTCCCTGGCTGCAGCCCATAAGGGAAACCGACGAGGGCTGAAAGTCGGATTGAACAGTTTGTATGACTGCGAGCAGGTCGGCCTTTTCGGTGAAGATCGTCATGTCCTCACTCTTGCCGTCACTGCTGCTGCCGATGCCGCCTCCGCAAAAGTCGAAGGTGACGGCGAGCAGTCCATCCTCGGAGAGGGCTGAGGCATAGTCCTTCACCGTTTTCTGCGTAGCGAGAAAGCCGTGGCTGAGGATAACGGCATGCTTTCCGGGACTGCACTGGCCATAGACCAGACCGCGTATGGTCAGGTCACCACGTTTGGTGAGAAAAGAAGTCGTTTCCATAATTGATGTCTCCGTGATGAAAGGGTGGGTGAACGGGGGAGTATGCGCTGCGAGATGCAAATGATGGCGGAGCGCTTCCCTTGCTGCCTTTGGTGCAGCCCTGCTTGAGGACAGCGGAAATCGGGCCTTGCGCATCAAAGCTTCCCTAATCATAGTCCTTCAGGCACGAAAAAGCGACAATCAACCTGATGCCAGGGTTTGCATTGGCTCTGCAGATGCATTGGGCAAAACTCATCTCTTAAATAATATACTCTAAACATAATATTAGCCAAATTGATAGAATAAGAACATATTATAAAATAATATTAACTGCAAGAGTCGATATGTTTGTTGGCACTCCAATATTCATTTACTGCTTTCCTGTCTGATGTTGAATAAGAAAGGTAGATGGTGTATGATGCTCAAAGAAACAAGGAGGAGAAGCGTATGGCTTTCACGGTATATCAGACGAATAAGAAGACGGGAACGGTATATGCGTACGAGCAGGAAACCTACCGTGATCCTGAGACCAAGAAAAACAAGGTCAGACGAACCTATCTAGGGAGAGTCGATCCCGAAACAAAGTGTATTATTGAAAAGGCAGAGTCAGGGAAACGCAATCGCACAAGTGTTGAGGAGGCGGAAAAGGAGATTATGATCCCCAACGAGGTGTATGCCCTGATTGAAGAACAGCGCAAACAGATTCAGGCGTTGGCAGACAAATTGGAAAGCGTCTGTAAGGCGCTTGAAGAAAGGGATCGCATCCTGCTTGAGATCAAGGATGCTATTGTGCTTCCCAAAGCCAAGAAATGAGCGCCAGGCTTGCCTGCTTCGCCTTGTCTGTGCTTGTCTGAAACGGATTTGAGAACATGCCCGTTTTAAGGCGTAAATTGAGACAGAGAGGATGTCTCTTTCCTGCGCAGAAGGAAGGCAGCATAGTGCACTGTGTATGGTCTTCCAAGCTGCCCGGGGCCCCTTGAAGAATGGAACCGATTACGCCGGAGTGAGTGATGAGATGAAAGAGAACGAAAAGCATCAGGTGCCTCAGGAGCCTGCCCGGTACAAAGCCTCTATCACCCGGGAGCAATTCATGTTCTTTGAGATGCGGGCCACTGCGAAACTGCTCAAAGAAGGCCTGTCAGATGAGGAAGCTATCCGGAGGATTATTGCGGAGAACTTGTTTCAGTACCCTACGGAAAAGCAGATTCGCGCGCAGGCGCTTTCCTGTTTGAAAAGGCTGCATGGTCTGCAGGATGAAACGCTCATTGGCGCGATTGCCACCAGACCTTCAGAAACGGCGAAGCAGGTGTGTCTGTACGCGCTGATGAAGTATAACCGCTTGGTTTGGGATTTCATGGTCACGGTCATCGGGGAAAAATACCGCAACCGGGATCTGACCTTCAGCCGGAGGGATCTGAATGTGTATTTTATCCGGCTGCAGGAGCAAATCGATGCCGTGGCGGCATGGAGTGATACGACGGTGGAGAGGGCCAAGCAGGTGCTGCTCAGGGTGCTGATCGAAAATGAGTATCTGAGCGGCAGGGATGCAACAACCCTGAATCCGGTGTGGTTGGATTCGGAGCTGGAGAACACGATTCGGGAAAACCATGATGAGGCTGTGCTTCCCGCGTTTAACTGCGTCGATTAGGAGAAAGGTAGACAGCGATGAGCGGACTGACTGAGAAGATGGACGCACTGCGAAGCATGCTGCAGAGCGAGAAGTTTCTAAATGGCGACGGGCTGTCCAATGAGGTGAATATCCGCATCTTCTGCTATGCGGCAGAGGATGAAATGATGGTACAGCACTTTATCCGGCAGCTGATGACGGATCAGACGCTGGGGTGCCATCTGATCGAATGTAACCTCTATACTATCTTTCTTTCGATCTGTGACGAGATGGGCGTTGTGGATGAAATCCCTGCCATGGAGGAGGAAGAAGGGTCAGACTTTCTTCTGGAACAGCTGCAGGCATTTGCAACTCCCGACGCTTATGTGGAAAAGATGCAGTACCATCCGCATCAAAAGGGCGATGTGTTGCTTCTTACAGGTGTGGGGGACGTCTTTCCCTATATGCGGATACACGCACTCTTGGAAGCGCTCCAGCCGTACTTTTCCGATATTCCCGTTGTGGTGATGTATCCGGGGACGTTTGACAAGAGCGCACTCAGGCTCTTTGACAAGCTGACGCCAAACGCTTATTACCGCGCCTTTACCGCGTTTTAGGAGGAAGGACAATGCTGATCCAAAACATGTTCCGGGATGACATTAACCGGAAGATCAATGGCGTCATCAAGGTCAATCAGGATGATCTGGATGTCATCCGTGATGAGGTGAGGGAATATGTCATTACCCGCGAACTGAAGCGCCATTTCGTTACCTTCTTCAATTACTACTGCGAGATGTTTGATCATCCCAATGCGGATATCGGCGCATGGCTTTCCGGCTTCTTTGGCAGTGGTAAATCCCACCTGCTGAAGATGCTCTCCTATATTCTGGAAAACAGAGAGATCGACGATACCACGGTTGTGGAGATGTTTCGGGAGAAGTTTGGCGATGATCCCGAAACCTTCATGCAGATTGACAGGGCTACCCGCGTCAAGGCGGAGACGATCCTGTTTAACATCGACATCGAAGGCTCGATCAACAAAGACAAGACTGCCGTGCTGCGTGTTTTTGCCAAGATGTTCTATAACCACCTGGGGTTCTATGGGGAGAACCTGAAAGTTGCCCAGATGGAATACTATATCGAGCAGTGCGGAAAGACCGAGGAATTCCGTCGCATCTTTGAGGAAAAGCGCGGCATGCCCTGGCTGCAGGCGCGCAGGGCTTTCTCCTTTAACGGCAAGTACATTGTGCCCACGCTCATGGAAGTGCTGGACATGACCGAGAAGGATGCGGATGCCTGGTTCCGGGATAAGAGTGCGGTAGAGATGAGCATCGCGCTCCTGGCGGAGGAGATCAGGGAGTATGTTTCGCGCAGGCCGGATGATTTCCGTCTGCTCTTTATGGTCGATGAGGTCGGCCAGTACATCGGCACCGATCTGGACATGCTCATCAACATGCAAAGCCTTGTGGAAGAGATCGGACGCACCTGTAATGGCAAGGTGTGGATCATGTGCACCGGACAGGAAGCGCTCGACGAGATTATTAAGGTCCGACAGAGTGAGTTCTCTCGCATCATGGCCCGCTTCAAGGTGCGGCTGTCCCTGACATCCTCTTCTGCGGATGAAGTGATTCAGAAGCGTCTGCTGTCAAAGACGGAGAATGCGAATCGTCTGCTGGAAGGCATCTACACCCAGAGCGATTCCGTGTTGAAGAACCTGTTCACCTTCAAGGATACGCTGTTGGACATCAAGGGATACACCGGAGCACAGGAATTCTCCGTGAATTTCCCCTTTGTGCCGTATCAGTTCATCCTGATTCAGAAGATCTTTTCTGAGATCCGCAAGCACGGCAATGCGGGCCAGCATTATTCCGGGGCGGAGCGCTCCATGCTGGACGGTTTCCAGATTGCGGTGAAGAAGATTCAGCAGGGCAACGAGTATACGCTTGCGCCGTTGTTCAGCTTCTATGACTCGATCCATGAGTTTCTGGATGGTTCTATCCGAAGGGTCATCGAGCGCTGTGCCAAGGCCGCGGAAACCGGATCCGGCATCAAGGGACTCGATGTGGACGTACTGAAACTGCTGTACCTGATTCGCTATGTGCCGCAGGATATGCCCGCTAATCTGGACAACATCGTCATTCTGATGGCAGATAACATCAATGTCGATCCCATCAGCATGCGCGGGACCATCGCGGAATCGCTCAATCGCCTCTATTCCCAGAATTACATTGGCAGGACAGGCGACACCTATAACTTCCTGACGGATGAGGAGCAGGATATCCAGAAGGAAATCAACGGCATGACCGTGGACACGGCGTCCATTGTGGAGCGTATCGCGCACATGGTTTTTGCGGATATCTATCCGACCAAAAAGTTCCGTTACGGAAAGTATGATTTCAGCTTTGACCAGATGGTGGACGGGGTGACTGTCGGTGCGCTGACGGGCGGCATGCGGCTGAAGGTGCTGACGGTGGCCACCGATGCCGTAGAGAAGACTGAATTGCGTCTGATGACGGAATCCATCAAACAGTCCATTGTCGTGCTGGCGGATACGCCTTACTACGATTCCCTGGAACGGGCGATGAAGATCCGCAAGTTCGTCAAGCAGCGCAATGTGTCCCAGCTGGCCAAGTCTGTGCAGGACATCATTCATGACCAGACCGATGAGGCAAAGAAGCTGGAGGACGAGGCGCTAGATCAGCTCCGGCAGGCTATCGTGGACGCAGAATTCTATGTGGACGGTGAACACCTGAACCTCAAGGGCAATGATGCCAAGGCCAAGATGGATCAGTCGCTGGAATACCTCGTTGTGCACGTGTACAGCGAACTGGAACTCATCACGAAGAATGCAGAGTCTGATGCCGATCTGGCAACCATCCTCAGCGGTATGGAGCCGCGCGATCTGTTTGGCAATGTGCCCAATCAGGATGCAGCTGCCAAGGTGGAAAAATACCTGGAGATTCAGAACGCCAAGAATCTGCCGACCTCCATGTTTGACATTCAGAGCCGTTATCAGGCGGTCCCCTATGGCTGGCGGGAAATTGATGTGGCGGCAGTCGTAGCTCGACTGATTGTGGACCAGAAGGTGACGGTTAAGCAGGCAGGCACTACCATCCGAGCGGACCATCCCAAGCTGCCGGAGATGCTCCACAAGAAGAGCGAGATCGGAAAGACGCTGATCTCCATCAAAGTGGTTGTTGGTCAGCGTGAAATGAAGGAAGCCCGTGCATTCCTGCACGAATACTTCGCGGTGATGACGCTTCCGGAGGATGAGGACGGCCTGATTGGCTGGATCATCGCGGAATTCGGCAAGCAGAAGGAGCACTTTGCCGAGCTGAAAAAGAAGTATGAGGGCCACAAGTATCCGGATTATGCGTTGGTTGTTAACGGCATCAACCTGATCGACAACCTGCTCTCTCAGCAGAAGGATAACATTGCCTTAATTGAGCGGTTACTGAAACAGCAGGATGATTTCCTTGATCATAAGCAGAAGATGGCGCGGGTGGAGGATTTCTTCAAAACCCAAAGGCCCGTGTTTGATGCTGCTGTACAGTTGACCCACGACCTGAGTCATGAGCTGGACTACCTCTCCAAGGAGGAAGAGTCCAACCAGGCGCTGAACCAGATCCGCCTGATCACCCTGATTCCCACGAACGGGCCATACAACTACATGCGTATCAAGGAGCTAAACTCCCTGATGGCAACGGTTCATGAGGGTCATGACCGCCTGCTGGACAACAAGCGCGAGGAATTGCTGGAGATCGTTCGTCAGTGCATGGAGAAGATTCATGAGGCGACCATGAATAACCATGACCTGAAGTCTATCTCCCAGACAGCAGATCGTTTCTATGACGACCAGAAGCAGAAGATTAACGCCTACAGTAGCCTGGCCCTGTTGGATGGTCTTGTACCACCAATGATCCAGTATAAGGATCAGACGATGGCAAAGATTGATGGGCTGATCCATCCGCCGAAGCACAAAGAGGGTGGGGATGGAGGCAATGGAGGAGAGGGCACGCAGCCCCCTGTTAAGAAGAAGGTCATCAAGCAGTTAAACCGCATGGTGCTCTTCCCCCAGAGGACGCTAGAGGACAGTGAAGACGTAGATCTGTATCTGGAACAGATCAAAAAGAATGCCTTCGACGCGGGGGAAGCCTCTCCGGACGCCGCGGACGGGAGCGTGCGGATCATGACCATCCACAAGAGCAAGGGACTGGAGTTTCCCATCGTGATCCTGGGTGATCTGAGCAAGCAGTTCAAT
>JAFUZB010000351.1 GCA_017476845.1 Clostridia bacterium | reverse complement strand
TGTCTCTGTGTCCTGAAGCGGCTCCTCTACTTGCATTCCCTCTTCCTCAGTAAGCTCAGCGGGTACCTCTGTGTCTTCCCCGTCCTGGCTTTCTTCGGGGATGTCCTGCGCATCCGCCGCGCTCCCAGTATCGGTTTCCTCTGTCACTTCGTCTGTATCACTTACAGCCACAACATCTTCTTTCTCTTCTGCTGTCGCTTCGCTTGCATCCTGCACGCTCTCATCTGCAGCGTCAGTGTTTTCACTTTCCTCCGTGGGTTCCGAAGAAGCTGGTGCTTCGACAGAAGTCTCCTTGATCGTGTCCAATGTCGCAAGCAGATTGGCTCCGATATCCTGTGCAATGCGCAAAAGCTCGGATGTATCCTGTTCGCTCAAATCAATTGCGTCTGCGGTGTTCATTTCACTGATTTCCCAGGGGGTAGTCGTGCGCAGCTTGGCCGCGGCCTGAATTCTCCCACCCGGAATCAATCCCGCAAGTGTGACGTCCAGCGTCGTCGCAGAGCGCTTGGCGGACTTACTGTAATAATGCAGTCTCAGCTGTACCTCGATGGGTTCAAAGGTGACAGCCTCCTCCGTGTCCTCCGTCTGGGCTGCATGAATACGTATCGTATAGGTGTACGTTTCATGATGATAGTCTTCGGCATCAACACTTGTCTCCGTCTGAGAAAGGATGTCATACCGGAAGGCTACACTCTTCTCATTCTTCGGAGAATATGCGATGTCCCCTGACAGATGGGCGTCGGTTTGCGCATCAGGAATCCATTTCAGCTCCCCTGCAGAACCGGAAAGCACATACGTTACCTGCTCTGGCGTAGACACAAGAGAGATGCTATCCCATCTCTCCTTTGCATCATAGACCGGGACCTCCAGCTGGGTTTCCACTTCTTCACCCTGCATGGTCACCGTTCGTGTGCATCTGAGCATATCATGCAAGGGCAGCGCATCAATGACACTTTCGACATACCAGGAATAGGATTCCGCGAGGGCAAGATTTGCCTGACGCTGCGTCATAAGAGCGGAAAGCACATCATAAAAAGTCTCATCTTCCCTTGCCATGCGGACAATCGCCTTCAGTTCCTCCTTGATATCCTTTGTGGAGATCGTATAAGAGAAACGCATTCTGGTCCCGTCCGTCTCGCTGAACACTTCCGGTTCACCGGCATAGCCATCCAGCCATGCACGCACCTGAGATACAAGCGCGTCATCGGTGCGTTCCACACCCTCCCCCTGCAGCAGCAATCCCAGAAGAAAAGAATAATAGGTGGGATTTCCCTGTGTCATGGAGGCAGTAAGAGAAGAAATCAGATCTCCCCGATTCGCGAGGGAGAGCATGGACCCCAAAAGCAGCTGCGTCTTCAGATACCACGCATTCGTATCCATGAAGATTTCCGTCTGTGCGGTTTCCTTCTCCTCTTTTACAGCATAAATCTGTGCATCCAGCTTGTCCGTAGTGCGAATCAGACGCATCTGAAATTCGGCATCATTGAGCGGTGACAGCATGGCTGCAAGGGACTCCTCCCCAGTGACTGCAACCTTCAAGGCGCCGCGCAGACCGCTGCCCAGTGCAATCTGCCGTTCCATCTTCTCTGCCTGTGTGTAATCGTCCAGCAGATCTTCGGCATAAGCCGTGCCGATGCACCCCATGAGCAGCATAAGGCTTATGAAGAGTGAAAAGGTACGTTTCATCTGTCCTCATCCTCCCTAAGTAATGGTCCCGACTTGCGGATCAGTTCTTCCCAGAACGCTTCATCCAGCCCATCTCGAATCCACGCCAAATCGCGGGTGTCTATATATACCATTTCCCGCAGCAAAGCAGATGCACATGTACGCGTTATCCTCTCTCGCCACGCGAGAGAATCTTCCGGTGTCAGTGAAGCGATATCAATCTGCGTTTCTTGCGGCGCAACCAAAGAGAATTCAGCTGTGCCCGTTTTGCCCGACACAGAGACTGTCATAGCCAGAATATCCGTTTTCTCCTTCTGTGCATGCACCGATACTGTCCCCTCAAAGTGCGTGCTACCCTCTTCGGTATCCCCCGCAAGGGTCATCTCCGGCATGAGGATAACCGTCATTCCATCGCTTCCCGTGGCTTTGCTGCCTTCCCGGTAGGTGATTTTGCCGCGCAGCGCGTTTCCCTGACTGGTGATCTCTGCACTGCATTGGAAAACTGTCTGTTCCTTCCCGTGGCGTAGAACAAGGGCGGTATCGCCTGACCACACGTCATCAGCATGCTTTCCGCTGAAGGTCCATTCCACTTTATCGGTTACAGCATTCTTTTCGTTGCGGACTGTGGCTGTACATACTATTTCATATCTGTCTTCATGGTCTGTCTTCATAGACGCGGTAACGTTCCAGTTCTTTCCCCCGGTTTCGACATTTCCCGTGTATCCGCACTTGTAAAATACGTCGTCATCATCGGCAAGATAATAAAGCGTCTGCTTTCCAGAAAAACTTCCGTTCTCTGAAAGCAGCTGTCTTCCCATTTCTCCCCATATCGAAAGGACATCCTCTGAAAGGGTTAATCTGCGCGTGGTATTGCCGTATCCTTTGACAATCTGTTTTTCTTTCTTTTCAGTCATTTTCTCATGAAAAGACGAAAAAACCTTATCGCACAGCTGCACGGCGAGTCTGGAACGTGTCACCGCCTCCAACGTGCGGTCAAATCCGGATAAGATTCCCGGCCCCATAAACGCATCGATCGTCTCCGGATCAGATACAAACTCTACTTGCGGGAGCGTATCGACAGTCAACGAATCTACACTTTGTGAAGACACCCGGATGAGACGGAACGCTTTGTCCTCATCTACCAAAACAGTGGTCATGGCTAAGGTGTCATCTGCATCCACTTCGAGCGAAATATGTCTGATCAAGGCATTCCACTGAGCAAGTCGTGTCTCTTCGAAAGGTGCAAGCGACTCGAACTGGGCAGAGAGAATGAATGATATCGGCTCCGCAAAAAGCCCGTCCGGTATTTCCGCAGCCGCAACGACCTTACCCGGGAAAAGACACATGCAAAGGAGCATAAGGCATAGAAGAGATGTGCGATGAATGTGATGCATCATGCCCTCACCTCTTCCGATGCACAGACACTTTCAAGAAGTTCTCGGATCTGATCGATCGTTTCCGCTCTGTTCACCTGCGTACGCACAAAAGCCGCGCCACGGACACCGTGAAGATACCAACCGATGTGCTTACGCATCTCCCTTATGGCAACGTTCTCGCTCTTCCATTCCATCAGGAGCATAGCGTGTGCCAGGGCCATGTCCACCTTTTCTCTGGTCGAAGGCATCACCGGCGTTTTTCCTGATAGTCTGTCATGAATCTGCCTAAATATCCATGGATTTCCCATGGCGCCCCGCGCAACGAGAAGACCCGCAATCGCTGTGTTCGCAAGGCGCTTTGCAGCATCCTCGCCGGTGAAGATATCCCCGTTGCCATAGACGGGGATCGAGACGGTCTCCGCGGCTTTCGCAATAGCGTCCCAGTCAGCCTCTCCCGCATACATCTGAACCCTAGTTCTTCCATGAATCGCAACCGAGGCTATCCCTGCATCTTCGGCTCTGTGGCAAAGCTCGAGATAATTCAAGCTTTCCGCATCCCACCCAAGACGCATCTTAACCGATACCGGTACATGGCTTGCGCGCACTGCAGCGCGCATCACCTCTTCCGCCAGCTCGGGCGTGCGCATCAGCCCGCTTCCCTGCCCAGATGCCGCTACCTTGTGAACAGGACATCCCATGTTGATGTCAATTCCGTCAAAATCGCCCGTAGCCGAGAGTATGCTCGCAGCCTTGTACATATGTTCCGGATTGTTTCCGAACAACTGCAAAATGAGTCTTTGATCAGACGGTGCACGATAAAGCAGATTTCGGGTTGCCTCTGCCTGCGGTGCATAGACAAAGCCGGTAGCACTCACCATTTCCGTGTACGCGCAATCACAGCCCTGTTCAAAACAAAGCTTGCGAAACGGCCAGTCCGTTACGCCTGCAAGCGGTGCTAGCCGAATTTCTCTCATCTCTGCTGGCCCTTCGGGAAAACGGTCAGACGAAACACGGTCTCATCATATGGGACAAGCTTCACATGCAGCCTCTCCTTTTTTGTCCTAGGCAGCACAGGAAGCATGGCGTATTCGGTCTCGACAGAGGAAGACTTTTCTTCTTCCATCTGTGCAACATCCACATAGATACCGTCATTCTCCAGAGACGGTGCGCCCACCATGGCATAGGGGAAGTCATGTTCTGCCATATTCAGACTATATAAGCGGTTGCCGTACATTACAGCCAATCCCTGATGGAAGGTCTCGACCACCTGAAGCTTGGGCGTCCATGTGAGATGAAGGACATCCCCGTGTCTCCAGGTCTTGGTCATCGACAGATAGCCGCCCACCGGTGACAATTCTTCTGTTTTCCCGTTGATTTCGCATACACATGCGTGCATCCATTCCGGGATGCGCAGACGGACCATCGCTTTGGTATCCGCCTTTGTAAGGAAGGTAATCGACACATCCTGCTGCGAGGCATGACGGACAGAGAGACGGAAAACCGTTCCGTTCATCTGCAAGGTATATTCACCGTCGAGCAGGAACAGGATATCGCAGCCGCTCTGCGTGGTCATCACCGCACTCTGGTAGGCGCGTACCCACGCAGAACCAAGTCTGAGGAGACTTCTCTTCTTCTGCGTCTCCTGCCCATGGGTATGATAGCAGTCACGCAGATAAGGAATTTTATCGATAAAGTTGACACGCTGATAGGGATTCAGTTTTCCATTTTTGAAGGCAGCGGAAAACCCGTTGTACAGCAGCAGGTCGGCTTCCTGGGCCGCCCAGAGATGCCCGGGCTGCAGAAACTGGACAAGAAAAGCCTCCAGCCATGCGCCCTGGGATGCGGCATCTATGCCCACCGAGGGATCGCTCCCCTGCACACACTCGTCTGCAGTCGTCCCGCCGCATACGGCACCATGCCACTGCTTGATACGCGTCCATCCGACTGAGCCGGCGCTGGATTCATCTCCGCTGCCCGAAAACAGGGCATTCATGGTCGTTGCGCGCATCCCATCCGCCAGGGTTTCCGCATGGCTGGTCATATAGAGTCTTGTGTACTGACCATCATCTGCATCGAGCTCGCGGTCAATGCCCGCCCTGGTTTCCAGCCACGAAGCCGTCATCGCAGTCGGACGACGCATACTGTAGGTATGAAGCACGCCTGTCCAGTTGATGCTCTCCTTGCGGAGTCTTTCACACAAGGAAAGAAGCGCAGTCTTGCCTGTATAGCGATAAAGCTTAACAAGCAGCTCCATCAAATCCGCAGGCATTCGGCGTATCATATTTTCTGCAATCACACTTTTCCAGTTCGCGGAAACCCAAGAGCAATACATGAGCAAGGATTGCAGCACCTCTCTGCTGTTTCCGTACTCATACAAAGCCATGGCAGCCCTCGCGATGGATACACTCTCCTGCACACTGCTCTGAAAAGCGCCATCTGTCCCCTGCGCTTCCAACGCGCCAAGAATCAGCTGAGACACCGCATCTTTCATGGGATGCTCATGGAGAAGGCATGCCAGGCGGAAGAGTCCTTCCCAGGTGACCGGTTCAGTGCGATATGCATTGAGAGCTTCATGAAGAGCGTTCAGCTCCGCGTTCTCTATGCGAACCTGTCCGGGGCCAAGCGGAAGAGCGGAAAGCGCTGACATGGGGGAACGGTGATATATCGGTTTGACTGGCAAGGAAAGGCCTCCAATCATTTTTTGCAAAGCTGCAACTCTGTTTCTGGGTACACAAAAAAAGCGTGTCCCGGAAACAGTGCCGATTATACGCTATTTTCCACCCACCCGCAACGCTTCTTTTCGTGGGAACAGCCCAGATACAAACGCATTCTTCACTCTTCTGGGATGTACTTTCCGTGTCCTTTTCCCATCACAGATGTCGAGAGGCAATCCACAGGAAGAACCACTGGATGAATGCTGTGGATTGCTGTGAAAGATGTAATCTGCATTGCTTTTTTGTATCCGTGTGCTACAATTCAGTCGTTTGTCATACCCTGGGACAAGTACTCTTGTATGCGAGGAAGTTGATGTTCCCATGCGTATCATGGTGGTTGGTGCCGGAAAGGTGGGCCGCACACTGGCCGAACACCTTACCCGTGAAGGCCACGATGTCGTTGTTATTGATAATGACCAGGAAGTACTCGACAAGTGTCAGGATGACCTGGATGTCATGTGTGTTCTCGGCAACGGAGCCAATATGCAGACCCTGGTCAATGCAGCTGTAGATGAAACCGATATCGTTATCGCTGCGACCGCAAGTGACGAAATCAATCTGATCTGTGTTCTTGCCGCCAAGCGCCTGGGGGCAAAGTATACCATCGCCCGTGTGCGCGATCCCCAGTATCAGGAAAGCCTGCGCATGTTCCAGACGGTCATGGAGATCGATTCCGCCATCAATCCGGAGCTTGCAACCGCACTTGAAATCGGGCATCTGCTTCGATTCCCCTTTGCGGCCAACGTGGAGGTCTTTGCCAAGGGAAAAATCGAGATGATCGCCTTCAAGGTGCACCCACAGGATGCCATTGTCGGACAGAGTCTGAGAAACATATCCGCATCAAAAAAGATCCCGCGCGTACTGTACTGCGCGATTCAGCACGATCAGAAGGTCTTTATCCCTAACGGCAATTCCGTCATTGAGGCCGGAGACCATGTGTATGTCACAGGCGAACACAATGCCATCAAGGACTACTTCAAGTATCTGCGCGGTACCATGCGTCTGAAAAACGTCATGATCATCGGCGGGGGAAGAATCAGCTATTACCTTACCCAGCGCATACTTATGGATGGCATGCATGTCAAGCTCATCGAGCTTGATCCCAAAAAGGCAGCCGTGCTTTCCGATTCTCTTCCGCACGCCGATGTGCTGTGCGGCGACGGTACCAGCATCGAAATGCTAGAACAGGAAGACCTGCGCAGGATGGATGCCTTCATCTGCCTGACCGACCGTGACGAAGAAAACTTGATGGCCGGCCTGTATGCGTCCCGCATCGGCGTACCGAAGGTCATCATCAAGAATAACCGCACCAACTATTCAGATATCATTGCCAGCCTCGGTCTGGACTCGGTTGTCAGTCCCAAGCAGATTACCTCCGACTATATTCTGCGCTATACCCGCGCTATCGCAAACAGCCATGGCAGCAGCGTCGAAAAGCTCTACCGCCTCCTTGACGGTCAGGCAGAAGCGCTGGAATTCATCGTCAAGGGCGACGAGTCGTTCCTGGGTAAGCCGCTTCGTGACCTCACCATGCGTGAGAATACCCTGGTTGCCGTGATTGTTCGAGGGGATAAGATTATCACCCCCTTCGGCAACGATCATCTTGAAGCCGGTGACTCTGTCATCATCATGGCAAGAAAGAGCGGCATCAGTCGTCTCAATGAGGTCATTCTGAAATGAATATTCTGCTTGTTCTTCGCATGCTTTCCTCCATCCTTCTCGTGGAAAGCGCCAGCATGGTTCCCTCCATCATTATTTCCCTGATCTACCGCGACGGCGATACCCTGCCGCTGGTGTGGTCTGCCCTTTTGATCCTTGTCGTCTTTCTCCCTGTCTTTCTTTTCGTTAAGCCCAAAGACAGGAATCTGCGCGGGCGTGAGGGCTTTTTCGTTGTCGGCCTATCCTGGCTTATGATGAGCATTTTCGGTGCTCTTCCTTTTATTTTCTCAGGTTTTCTCCCGCATTTCTCCGATGCACTGTTTGAAGCGGTTTCCGGTTTTACAACCACAGGCGCGACGGTTGTCGTCCACTTTGACCGATTGACACACGGCATCGCATTCTGGCGCTCCTTTACCCACTGGGTCGGCGGCATGGGTGTGCTGGTGCTCACCCTGGCACTCCTTCCCAAGCTTTCTGACCGCACCTCACATCTTGTGCGTGCTGAAAGTCCCGGTCCAAGCCTGAGTAAAATCGTTCCCAAGATGGGGGATTCTGCCAAGATCCTTTATATTATCTATATCATTCTCACCTTTCTGGAATTCATTATCCTGATGCTTGCCGGCATGTCCCCCTTTGATGCCGGCATCCATGCCATGGGCACCGCGGGTACCGGGGGCTTCAGTAACTATCCGGATTCCATCGCACATTTCGGCTCTGTGCCCATAGAAGTCATCATGACGGTTTTCATGATTCTCTTCGGCATCAATTTCTCGATTTACTATTTCATCTACGACAGGTCCTGGAAGGACATTCGGGAGAACGAGGAGCTGCGATGGTACCTGTGCATGGTCTTCGGCTCCATCCTCCTCCTCTCCTTCCTCCTGCTTCCGGTATACCATTCCTTTGGCACGGCGCTTCGGTATGCTTCGTTTCAAACCGCCAGTATCGTGTCCACCTCCGGTTTTGCCACAACCGACTTTGACCTTTGGCCCGTACATGCCAAAATGCTGCTTCTGCTCCTTACTTTCATCGGCTCTTGCGCAGGCTCTACCGCAGGCGGCATGAAGGTGATACGCGTAGCTATTCTCACCAAACAGACGCGCAGAGAGATCCGTCACACCTTTCAGCCGCGCAAGGTCCAGACCATCCGGTTTGATAACCGTGCCGTGGATGAAGGTATGCTCCACTCCATTGCCGTGTTCGGCTTCACCTATGTCTCCATCGTGCTTTTGGGTGCATTCCTGATTTCCCTTGAAGGAAAGTATGACCTGATCACAAACTTTACAGCTTCCCTCACCTGTGTGAGCAATGTTGGTCCGGGCTTCGGTGCTGTGGGGCCTGCAGGCGGCTTTTCGGGCTATGGACCGTTTGCCAAGCTAGTCAGTTGTTTCCTGATGCTCGCCGGACGTCTGGAGCTCTTCCCCATGCTTGTGCTGCTGCATCCCAGCGTTTGGAAAAAGTCATGAGTTCTTCCTTCTCTTTTGCATCCGTCTGGGAACTGGTATGCCGCATTCCCTGCGGACAAGTAGCCACCTACGGTCAGATTGCACGTTTGCTCGGCCATCCACGTGCCGCACGCCTTGTGGGGTACGCGCTTTCCGGGGCTCCGAAACACGTTCCCTGCCATAGGGTTGTCTCTCGGACAGGTGGTCTTTCCGAAGCAT
>JAFUZB010000350.1 GCA_017476845.1 Clostridia bacterium | reverse complement strand
GCTCGCCCCGGGAAGAAGCAGCGAGTGGACCGCAAGGAGCACGATGAGGGCAAGCAGGCCCGTCATCATGATCTTGGTGATACGCTCCAAACCCTTCTGCAGACTGAAGGAGCAGACAAAGAACCCAAGCACGACCACCAGGGCCATATAGCCGACCATTTCAGCAGGATTGGAGAGCATTTCGCCGAAAACGGCGCTGACCTCCTCCCCGGCCACCCCATGGAAGGCACCGGTGGAGAAACGCACAAAGTAGTTGAGCATCCACCCTGAAACAGTGGTGTAGTAGCTCATGAGAAGGATGCAGCCGAGCATGGACACATATCCGTGGATATGCCATTTTTCCCCGGGTCCTTCCAGTGAGCGATAGGCATCTACGGAGCTGCGCCTGCTGGCGCGCCCGATGGCAAGCTCCATGGTCAAAATGGGCGCTGCCAGGATGACAAGGAAGAACAGGTACAGCACCACGAAGGCACCGCCCCCGTTCTGTCCTGTGACGAAAGGGAATTTCCAGACATTACCGATCCCGATGGCACAGCCTGCGCTCACCAGGATAAAGCCGAGCCGCGATTTGAACTGGTCGCGCCCCATTATTTTCCCTCGCTTTCCCCCGCCTGCTTATCCAGCTTTTCTCTGAGCTGGCGCACCTTGGCTTCATGGGAACGTACCGCATTGTGCATGGCTTCGCGCAGATCGCTTTCATCGGTCTCCGTTTCCGACTTGCGTATTCTTTCCAGACGGGCCTCCGTCTCCTTCAGCTCCATCTCCAGGGGAATCTTGACATCCAGGCTCTCGCCGTACACTGCCCTGAGACTGCGCTCCACCTGCTGGGTGAAGACTTCGCTCCCCGTCATGGCAGAGATCGCACGGCAGGCCTTGACCAGGAGCGAGCAGGGATCCTCCCCCTCGCGCGCTCCCTTCATGATCTCGCACTGGAGCTCCTCCGACTTCCTGGTGTTGTCCAGATAGGCACGGTAGATCTCCCGGTCCGAGAGTTCCTTGGTTTCAGCCATGGTCTATCTTCCTCGTTTTCAAGCCTTGCCGGCATCCTTGAGGAAGGCAAGATAGCACTTGTAGGCTTCCCACAGGTCTGCCTTGGAAACCAGCTCCCAGGGAGCATGCATGCTCAGAACCGCGATACCGGCATCAATGACGTTCATGCCATACTTGGCACACATATAGGCGATCGTTCCGCCGCCGCCCACGTCCACCTTGCCAAGTTCTGCCGTCTGGAAGTCGACACCGTTGTCGTCCATGATCCGACGGACCTCGGCGACAAACTCGGGATTGGCATCGTTGGAACCGCTCTTACCGCGGCTTCCGGTGAACTTGTTAAAGCATACGCCGTGTCCTACAAGCGCCGCGTTCTTCTTTTCAAACACGGAGGCAAAGTTGGGATCAAAGCCCGCGGAGACATCGCTGGAGAGCATGCTGGAATTGCGAAGCGTACGGCGCACCGCGATCTCTTCCTTGAGACCCACGGCATAGCACAGCTCGGAAACGACATTCTCAAAGAAGTGAGAGTTCATGCCGGTAGCGCCGACCGAGCCAATCTCTTCCTTGTCGGTGAGGATGGCACACAGCGTGCGCTCGGGCACGCCTTCGAAATCCTCCACGGCGCGAAGGGACGGATAGGCGCAGACCCTGTCATCATGGCCATAGCCCGCAATGAGGCTGCGATCAAAACCGACCTCGCGGGAGGCACCGGCGGGAACAACCTCAAGCTCGGCGGAGAGGAAGTCCTCCTCCTCCATGCCGTAATTCTCCTTGAGGATAGCCAGAAGCGCCTTCTTCACCCGGTCCTTCTCCTTGCCTTCCTCCTCGGCCTTGGCGGGTTCGCTGCCGATAATCAGGTTCAGCGTCTCTCCCTCAATGACCTCGGATGCGGTCTTGCGCATCTGATCCTGGGCGAGATGGATGAGCAGGTCCGAGATATAGAAGACCGGATCCTCGCTCTTTTCGCCGATGGCAACCTCGACCGTGCTCCCGTCCTTTTTGACCACCACGCCGTGGAGGGCAAGCGGCAGGGCGACCCACTGGTACTTTTTGATGCCGCCATAGTAGTGTGTATCCAGGTACCCGATCTCCTCGTCCTCATAGAGCGGGTTCTGCTTGACGTCAATGCGCGGAGAATCGATGTGCGCGCCGAGAATGTTCATGCCGCTGTCCAGGGGCTTCTCGCCGATGACAAAGGCCATGAAGCTCTTCTTCATCCATGCGCAGTACACCTTGTCTCCGCTCTTGAGCGTGCGGCCTTCCTTGATCACGGTGTCCAGGCTCACAAAGCCGTGTTCTTCCGCCTCTTTGACCGCACCCTTCACACACTCACGCTCGGTCTTTCCGTTGTCAAGAAATGCACGATAATCTGCTGCGAACTTTTCCAGCTTTTCACGGTCATCAGCCTTGAGCTGATCCCATGCGTTCTTTCTGTACATGACAGTTGTCCCCTTTATATTGATTTGCCTGAGTATCCCTTTTTCGGGCGCACGGATTATAGCCCACACGCCGCGCTTTCGCAATATCTTGCATTTTCCGCGCGCTTGGCATAAGCTTTTCCCGGCCGTAGGCCATAGAACGCATACGAAGGAGCCAGCTATGTCCGCTTTACTGACAGACCGCTACGATACCATGCCCTGGGAACAGATCGACAATGTCGTCTTTGATGTCGGAAACGTGCTCATCGTCTTTGACCCCGTCTATATGCTGCGGGTGCT
>JAFUZB010000349.1 GCA_017476845.1 Clostridia bacterium | reverse complement strand
GTCACGTGAGTGTGCGACTCGTCAGCCATCCAAGCTTTCCCTTGGAATATGAAATCCATGGCAATCCACAGTAACCAAGCCTAAGGAACAAGTCAATACTTCATCCTGCCGCTGACCTCAGCTTCTCTCCTCACCTCCGATAGATCCAAGTGAAGAATTTCTTGCCTCCTTGCATCTTCTGCTATTTCGCATGGACACATCGGTCTTTCGTCCATGGATCACAGTACATACGTTCCCTTTCCAGAAATCCCTTCTTCCAAACAGAACGCCTATACTAAAGTTGCTTAATCGTTTAAGTCCTTTTTCAGAAAGTTGCCGTCTTCACGCACTCCAATCCTCGGACATGAACGGGCTCCCCCACGCCAGAGCGTGGGGGAGCCCGTTACTGAAGCCCTCTACAGAAGCATTCATTCTGTAGCATGCTTTTTGTTAATCCCAGTAGAACGGGAAACCGTGGGACACAGCCCATGTATGCGCATAGCTATTTTCGACACCGAAAATGGCCACACTGGTGCCTTCGAAAGCATCGCCCGCAATACTCGTCACCGAGGCAGGAATCTGAATCTGCCGCAGGTTCACAGCATTCGCAAAGGCTTTGGAACCGATCGTCTTTACCTTATCGGGCACCTTGACCACACTGGCTGCAATACCTTCAAAGGCTTCCTCATCAATCTCGGTCAGCGCAGCGGGAAGAACAAAGTCCGGTGTTTCGAATGCGGCATCAAGGATACGTACGAAAGCTACCTGATCGTCTTTGCAATCGTAGCCAAAGGCATAGTACTGCACACAAACCATGTATTCTTTACCGGCTTCAAGCACAGACGCTGGGAACACCACGGTATCGGAATTACCCTCGCTGTTCGTATCCTTTATCATCTCGAAGCCATCTTCACCACTCATAGCACGCAAGACCACCTGATACCATCCGCCATCGACCAGATTTTCCAGGACATTGGTGATCTTCAGGTCACTTCCGTCATAAACATAGGCAGGAATATTGGCCTTGGGCGTATCCATGGTACCGATCTTCACAACCTCGATCTTCTGAGCCGTTCCGATATTGCTCCACGTGCTCCCATTCTTCTTCTGCGCAGTCACGGTATACGTACCGGCGTCATAACCCCACATAGAGATCTCGGCCGGCTCGTTGGTGACAACATCCTCAATAGAGTCGTCGCCAATCTTCACTCGCACATCATTTGCACTTGTAGTAATGAAGTACTGGAAGCTTTCTCCCGTCAGAATCTTTGCGGTAGACAGCGTAAAGCTTTCTGCGCTTCCGGGCACCACGGTAAACGTACCATCAATACCGTTTCCGTCATACCCCGGTCCATTGACCCAGAGGAAGAATCCATACGTCGTACCTTCGTTGAACCGGTCATCCAGGAAGGCCGACAATTCAAAGGTGCCACTTACAGGGCGGGATGCAAACTCCGTAATAGACTCGCCGCTCTGTGCATCATAGATGTGTCCGCCAACGGAGGATGTATGCTCAGGTGTCTGCACCGACACGCGGAAGTACTCACCCAGTCTTCCAGTCTCATCTGCCGCGTAAACCGGTGCGTCCAGTCTGCCGTCATTAACGAAGGTCACGATATAGCTCTGCGGTGCCGTCACCCATTCATCGCCGAACCTTGCCATGGCATACAGTTCGTAGGTTCCAGCATCATAGTACTCGTAGAAGTCGTTGTTTTCGGTGATGTCCCCATCGCGCCTATGTTCATCTTGATTGCACAGGATGATGATTTCATCGGCACCGGGAGCATTGACTGTCACGTAATAGTGTTCACCCGGATGGACTTCGGACACTTCCGGAGCCGTCATCGTCACGCGGTTGTTTCCTTGTCCCACTACATGAACATCAAATGTCTGCTCAGCATCCATATGGCCGTATCCGCCGACACTGTGAACGGTCACTGCAAAGCCATCCCCTGCGTGCAGACCAGAGATCGGGAAACTGATATCCGTATCCCCATACACATCCATGCTGTCAAGAAGCGAAGGATTCCCATCTGCGAAGCTGTTCACCCAAACAATCAGATGGTCCACGCCGCCCGGCACGGTGAGATGGAAGGTAAAGTCTTCGCCTTCCTTCGCAGTAAAGGGAATACCACCTGGCACCGGAGCTTCACCAAAGTTGATCAGGTTCAGTGTCAGAAGGACCGGATCGCTCCATTGTCCATCATACATGGCAGAGGCGTAGAGGCGCTGCTCTCCGTCCCCATCGTCAATTCTGGCACCGTTATATTCCACGTACTCTCCGTCCCAGGTTCCCCACTCATTATCCTCTTCCATATGGGACAGGCGTATAGCCTCAGCGCCGCGCGCATACACATACAGCTCAAACTCCTCATGGAGAAGAACTTCTGTCTTGTTTGCCTTGAAGAGGAATGTATTTTCCGTTTCAGTCACAGTGAAATAGAGGATCGTTTCACCATCCGTTGTGTACCTGTACCCGACGCCATCCGTACCGAGTCTCATCTTATAGCGTCCGGGTTCAAGACCTACCGTTGGGATCCTGGCCTCCGTCTCATGAAGTCCGCCAATGCCGTATCTGAACTCCTCACCGTACTCGGTTATGAGCGCTACATTGATATTGGACCAGAAATCTCCTTCACCGGTAGTCGGCGTGAGCGTTACTGTGACAAATTCGCCGCGCTCATAGCTTTCTTTATCCAGTGTGGCCTTCGGGGCAGGCAGAGAGCCCTTGGAAGCCGTCGCAACAACGGTGCGAGTCTCACTGGACACCCAGTCCTCCCCATATCTTGCCAGTGCATACAGGACATGTGTTCCTTCATTCAGAGAGGTAGACCAGTCGCTCTCCTCGAATGCAAATCTGGCAAACTCTCGGCCGTCCGAATACAGAACAATCTCTTCTGCACCTGGCGCCTTGGCATAGACAGCAAAGGATTCGTTGGTGAGAACGTTGGTCGCATCGACCGTGAAGGTTACCTTTTCGCTTGGACGCGCAACCGCCACAAACCGGTACTCATCGTAGGTGTTCTCATATCCGACTTCTTCGCCGTTGGTCCATACACGAATCACATAGGTGTCCGTAAAGCCAAGAGACTGTCCGTCAATGGTAAAGGTCTGTGTCCCCTCCACACTATCTTCGTGCAGGGGTTCCCGATTCCAGTCTCCGCCTTCGTAGATATTACCGTCAAAACTGACGGCTACGCCGTAGTTCAGCCCAGATTTTCCCTTCACGGTAAATGTGTAATTCTCTCCTGCGTAAGCCGTCTGAGAAAACTCAACTTCAGGCTTGGTCACACTGCCATATGGTGCGGTTACATGAATCAAAGTGGGTTCGGTTACTCTGTGCCATTCGTCCTCGCCTGCCATGCGAGCAGACACATACGCATACTGATCACCTGCATTGCCAAACCGTTGGAAGTCGGCAAACCAGCTGTCTCCTCCGGAGGTATTCCAGTTTCCGCCTGCATCTGGGAGCACATTCGGATCATCTGCAAAGCACACAGCGACTTCCTCTGCACCCTTGACATAGATGCCCCAGGACAACCGCTCATTGGTGAGCAGTTCTGTCTTGTTCAGCTGGAAGATGACATCTTCGCCTGCATCCGTTACCGTGATCTCCGTACCGATCACGCCTGCATCCCGCACACCGAAGCCGCTGGCATGTACAGTTACGTAATATCTGCCTGGCGTCAGCTCCGCGGTTGACACGGTAAACTCGGTCGTACCCTCTGCATGATAGCCCCAGCTGTTCCTTTCGTCTGCATCGTCTGCAATATCCAGGTTGTTAAAATCGATGTTATACCACTCCGCACCTTCCACAGCACCAAAACTGACCGTAACCAGGCCGCCTCGGACAGTGGATTCGGGAGTGACACGGATCGATTCAGGCGCGTTAAGGGTTCCCTTGGACGCATTGACATTGACCGTCACCGTATTGGATGCTACCCATTCTCCATCGATCTCCACAAGCGCATACATGATATGCTGCACCGTATCGCCAAAGCTCAGGGTGCGCACCCACGGATTTTCCTGCGACATATCCTCAGGCTGCCATAAATCATAGCCCCCAAAGAACTGGATCTGCGTCGCGTTTTCCGGAGCGCTTACGGTGACCGTGACCTCTTCAAAGGTCTCGATCTCACTCTTGTCTACAGAGATGGAAACCCGTGCATCGACAGGATACGAAGATTGACGCATCACATCAAATGAACGCTCAAAGCTTTCATATCCGGGAGCATCCATCCCCACATTCACTCTGTAGAGAGCGTTCTCATCCTCAAACGCAGAGGACGGAATCGTGATCTCAAAAGACTTTGCTTCATCAAATCTGGACAGGGAGTATACCTCATCCCAGTTGTCCTGCCTGTTGACGGAGACATACATGCCAAAGTCCGGGAGAGAGGCTGCGGACTTGGTCACCGTCAGGACCAGGTCTTCGCCGTCACCGAGCACTGCATTTTTCAGCGTCACATCGCCGACAGATTGGCCGTTGGAGGTCACATTGACTGTCACCTGGCAGTCTCGCCAATCGCTCCAGTCCTCATAGCAGGCAGCTACACCGATGACATACTTGCCCGCATTGCCACGGACAAAGTCAAACACGCACCCGCTCACATCGAAACGCTCATCCTGCAGTATCCCGTTAACCCACAGCTGAATGCCCGTTGCTCCGGGCGCAAAAGCCGTGAGCGGCATGACTTCGCCCGTTTCAAGCTCTGTCTTAGCATGGCGAAGGGTCAGCGGGTTCGAAGGATTGTCGATCCATCCTCGGTCCTCGGCGTAGCCGATCATCACGCAGTGCTCCTGGCGATAGCTCTCATATCCCTGTGCAGAAACATCCAGGAAAATCCGGTAGATCTGACCTTCTTGGAGATCCTCATGGCGGATCGTCAAAGCACCAGGCGTCTTCCGTTCATCCTCGCCGATGTACTCCCCACCGTCGATATTGAAGCTATAGTGGTACCTTGTGGCCTGCGCGACCTCAGGAAAAACAATCTCCAGGTCTTCACCAAAGGCAATCTCCAGGGGCAGATCAATCTGCGATGCCTTCAGCTGCCCATGTGTAGCTGATACAGTAAAGTCAATCGTGCCCACATCGCGCCATTCACCATCCACACAAGCGGAAAGGGTCACGCTGTGTTCACCTGCATCTTCAAAATACAAGTTTGCCGCGGTTACGACCTCTTGCTCCCAATAGTGGCCCCATTCAAAGTCGGGATTATGATCGGTGTACAGGATCATCTCGGTCGCACCGGGGACGTAACCCGTAAGCGCAAATTGCTCGTTCGTCTCAAGGTTTGTCTTGCTTGCCTCGAATTGGGCTTGCGTGGATGCCGTTCCCTTCGCCGTGAACCAGCGATAGGTGCTCACGCTATTTTCCCAGCCGCGACCGCCGCAAAAAGCCGCCACACAGTATTCCTGTCCCGGAATCAGCCTGGATGTATTCACGTAGAATATGCCGTCCCCATTCAAGTTAGTCCCGGCATATTCATTGGCCCAGTCAACGATCCCATCCTCGCCCCTGGCAATGATCGTCACATAAGCCCAGTCCGCGTGCTCGTCCATGACCGCGGGGATCTGCAAGACGCTGCCGACCGTGACCTCCTTGGGCATCTCTATCGTCGGAGGATTGAGCTGACCCTGTGGAGATGTGACATGGATGATGAGAGGATCGCTGTACACCCATGTTACATGCTCATCATCCTCAAAATCCTTGTCATAGCAGACTTCCAGATAGAGAATCATGGTGTCCGGATTTCCCCAACTCATCATGTAAGGGATATCATCCCAGAAACCTTCCGCATCTCCCCAGTAATCCCAATCGTCTGTGCTACCCTTGAACAGGTGAATCGCGGTTGCACCGGGGGCATGGATGGTCAGCGGTACGTTCTCGCCGGTCAGTACATTGACCTCTGTATATCCGCGTGAAGTCAGACTCAGTCGATCATCACTCGGGTAGGCGGCCATAATCTTCCGGTCGATATACTGGGCCTTGTATCCTTTTTCCTTGCTGTAAGCGTACAGCTCGACGGTATAAGTGCCGCCATTTTCCAGGAGAGAACCGTCCACAACAAAGGTACCGGACGATGCCAACTCCTCAGTATCAAACAGCATTTCTCTATCGGAATCCGTGTTGTACACAGAATACCCGTAGATGATAGCCTCATCGCTTATATTGACATTCTCACCGAAGGCGTATGCAACCTGGATGTCCTCGCCTGCAGGATAGGCGCCTTCCTCAAGGCTCATCGTAGGTTCTCCGATTTTGCCCTTCTCGGTGACAGTAAAGTGCAGATTTTCACTCTGTACCACGCTGCCATCCGCACCATAGGCTTCGGCATACAGTGTGGCACTTCCGGGCTCCTGGAAAAAATCCACTGTGGAAACCCAGATGGGAGAATCCGACCCCCACCAGTCCACTCCGGGCTGCTTCGGGTCAAAGACATGCAGTGCCGTTGCGCTCGGTGCATAGACGCTGATGTATACGCCTTCACCCACATATACGTCCTCTTTGGGCGTGCGAATTACAACGCTATTCGCGCTGCCTGTGTATGCCTTAACGGTCACGGTGGTGTCTTGGTTCAGAAGTCCGTCATTGCGCTCTTCGTCCCGAACCCAGGCACGGACCGTGTAGGTCCCTGCATCCGCCAGCGCGGACGACAGGTACACCGTACCTGCCTCTTCCGATGCGTTGCGGGTAATCACCTCTCCGTTTGCATCCTCAAGAGCTACCCAATAGGAAACCGCACCGTCCACTTCGCCCAGCGTGATCTCCAGGAGATCTCCGCGTGTCACAGCGGCGCTCTGCACACTGACAGAGGGGGCCGGAAGCTGCTCCGCTGCCATGGCAAGTGTCACAGCAAACACGCACATCACCAGGCATAGAAACCATAGAGATACCCGTTTCATAAAAAGCTCCTTTCCGTATTTCACCTATTCCTGCGGGGATAGCCCCGGAATCAGCAAATGTGTGGGCACATTGGCCCTTTTCCTGTTCCAGAAGGCGCTAATCGCTGTACCACAGCCATGTCGCATCCGGATAGATCGCTCGCATCGCCTCACACTGCGCCTTAGTGCATGAGATATACTCCAGTGAGGAGGGGCTTAATAGCCCTTCGTAGCTTTCACATTCCAGCGCATAGATGTGCAGCTGACGCAGCTGCGGCATCTTCTGAGTGAACGAAAGATCCTCTACCTGCGCGTTCTTTACGTCCAGCCACTGAAGCTGCGGAAAAACGGTTGCCTCCCGCATCTCAAGCTCTGTTCCGTCCCCATAAAAGTAGAGATGCTCCAGTGTCGGTATCGCATCCAGCTTTCCCATCCACTTGGGCGAAGAATTGATTAACGTAAGGGACGTTATCTTCGTTCGGCTGATCGCATCATACGTTGCGTCGGTCATTGTCTTCATTGTGAGCTCGCCAAGCCCCGAGAGCTCCGGCAGCACGCGAAAGGCATCCTCCGCCACATTGATCATTGTCATCTCCCGAAGTGGGAGTGCCGAAAGCGCGGACAGATCCGTCACATCGGTCCCCGAAACATCCAGGGACTCCAGTGACGCAAGGGAGGCAAGGACACCGGTATCCACATGGAAAATGCCCGCCACATTGAGCCGCTTCAGCGGCATGTCCGCGATGGGCTGAAGATCGCGTACCGGATTGTATCCTATCCCAAGCTCGGTCAGCTGCATCCCGGAGAGCACGCTCAGATCTGAGATCTGCTGGTTAAACAAGCCGACCTCCCTGAGCGAAGGCAAATGGGTCAGATCCTCCAGGCTTGTAATGCCTCCGTTGATCTCGTGCAGCCCCGTGCTCTGCACGGCAGCATCCCAGAAATATCCGCTGTTTTCCGTGTGCCAGACCTCATCATCCGAGTGATAGATCTGTCTTCCGTAGATATGGATCTCCTTGATGGTCCCGAGGTCCTCCTGCGTGAGCGCACCCTCGGGTTTCCCGAGCGTCTGGCGCACCGCTGCCTCAATGAGCGGCTCGCGGAAGGTATAGACCGGATTTGCCGTGCGCAAAAGCCAACTTCCCAGCCCCACAAGCAGCATCAGGGAGAGAACAAGGCAGCAAACAAGATATCCTGTTCTTCGCTTTTTCTTCTCCGCCACCATGCGCCTTGCACGGTACAAATCCGACAGCATGTCCTCGGCGGAGGGATAGCGGTCCTTGGGATCAAAGCGCGTAGCCCTGGCGATGATGTCTCGCACATCGGTGCCGGCGGGATTTTCTTCTGTCAGTTCATAGTCCCCCGTCGTCAGGTACTGCAGCAGCACGCCGAGCGCATACACATCCGAGCGCTCGTCGGTCTGCCGGTAGCCGAATTGCTCGGGCGGCGAGGTCATCCGGGTGCCCGCGACCACGGTATCGTGGTCCACCTTGCCGTCCTTGTTGCGCGAAATCCCAAAGTCGATGAGCCGACTGGCTCCGGTCCGGTCAAGGATGACATTCTGCGGCTTGATGTCCCGGTGGATCACCGGCGGGTTCATCCCGTGCAGGAACACCACCTGCTCACACACGCAGATGGCATGATACAGCGCTACGTTTCTCGGAAGGCCGGCGCGATAGCTCAGGCCCTCCACCACGCGCTCAAGGTCCGTCCCTTCAATCCAAGAGCGGATCATCCATGTCACCCGCTCTCCGGATACCTCCATGGTATCCAGCGCTACAGGCTCGGGATAGTCTGTCCCTCCTGCCACCTGGATGCGCTGAAGTATTTCCCACTCATTGCGCAGAAGGTCCGCGCTGAAGGAGAGGGACAGCTTCAGCAGCAGCCGTCTTCCGGTCGCGGTTTCCTGTATCAAATAGGAAGTGAGGCCCTCCCCTTCGTCCTCCCGGAGAAGGGAAACAGCCTCGAATCCCCCTTCGAGTACCTTCCCGAGGCATTGTTCCATCCGTACATCCATGCGCCACCACCTCGCTTACACAAACAGCGGGTCCTCTCCGGCCTCCAGCAGCATGTTGTTCGCCTCGACAATCCCGACCTTCTTCTCCAGGCCGTAGATGAGGACCGCATCCCTGCGGTTTTTGGCGTACAGCGCTGCCGCATCAGAGAGCTGGAGCATGTGGTTGGTCTCCCTGACGCTCAGCCGGAGTGCACAGCAAATCCGCAGCGTCATATTACGCCGCGGCAGTTTCTTACCGGAAAGAATATGATAAAAATATGATCTGTCGATACGTGTGAGCCGGATGAGCTCGGAGGCATCCATCTCGCGGCGGTTCATATGGGCATAGAGCTCCTGATGAAAGCGAGGGGTATCGTTGTCGTCATGCCATGTGACGGCCTCGCGGAACGTTCCGGAGCGCTTGATGCGCACAAGCAGTCTTGATGTGGTGATCGGTTTTTCCGCCATGTGGTCCCCTCCTTTCCGTGTTTCACTCCTCCAGCCACTCTTCCGGCCTGATAAAAGCCTTTATATCTTAACATATTTGCCACTTCGCGGGACGTCCAAGGAAGTGCGCGCGACTTTCTTGCCTTGTATTTTCTTGCATTTGCCGAAAAAAAGTCTTCTATCAGGCCACTCGCGATTCCCCCGGATTCTGGCACCCTCGTGTCCTCTTGTGCCGGACACCGAAAAAACGCCTGCGCATCAAAAAAGGCACGGCCTCCGCCATGCCGATTGTACCGTTGCTTATTCGTCTGTCCCGGGATGATGCTGCAGCCGCTCCAGCTTTTCATCGACTTCCGCAAACTTCCTTGCGATGATATCCGGAATATCGCGCTGATTGAGATCGTCCGAGGGATGGACACGGTCCCCGTTGACCGAGACGATGCGTGCCGGGACGCCGGCTGCCGTCACATTCTCCGGGAGATGGTTGAGCACCACTGAGCCTGCGGCAATCCTGCAGTTGTCCCCGATCTCCACCGGACCCAAAACGGAAGCGCCCGCGCCGATGAGCACATTGTTGCCGATGGTCGGGTGGCGCTTTCCCTTGTCCTTGCCCGTGCCGCCCAGTGTCACCTGGTGATAGATCGTGCAGTTGTCCCCGATCTCCGTGGTTTCGCCAATCACAATCCCCATCCCGTGATCAATGAACAGCCCCTGTCCGATCTTTGCGCCCGGATGAATCTCAATCCCTGTCTTGTGTCTCCCGCGCTGACTGATATACCGCGCCAGGAAAAAGCATTTGTGGGTAAACAGCCAATGTGCGGCGCGGTGGTGCACCAGAATCCGGAAACCCGGGTACAGAAAGATCACCTCAAGCAGGGACCTCGCCGCCGGGTCCTTGTTGAGTATATTGCGCGCATCGGAAAGAAGACTCATGCTCT
>JAFUZB010000348.1 GCA_017476845.1 Clostridia bacterium | reverse complement strand
AATATACCCTCATGCACCTTTCTCGCCGCGTAGCCTCCATCCGCAGCGACGGCACCTGCACCCTATATGCCCCTTCGTTCATGCCCTACAATTTGTATCTGGAGGAGACGAAGGACCTAGAATCCCGGCTGAATAACCTGAATAACTTCTATTTCTGGTGTGCATCGCGTGTGCTGACGCTGGATCGGAAATACGCCAAAGAGATCCTTAACAGCATCGGGGCCAGGCAGGCGACGACCGACAGGGAGCGTGCTGCCATTTCCCTGACATATCATTGCGCGACACTGACGGATGCATATTGGGTGAAGGGCTATCGGGAACAGATCTCCTATGATGCGATCAATCTGTTTGACCACTCTCTCTCGGATGCTTTTGTGGATGTCAGTCTGCGGGGAAAAGCCCTGACGGTGCAAAATGCGCAACTGATCACCTCCGGGGACATAGCGGGGGACGTGGCGACGCAAGGTGTAGCGCCCAAAGCATGGGTGAGACGGGATGGGGTCTTCTATCTTCTCAAGGACGGCGACGAAAAAGAAGTGGACGCTGAACTGCTGGCCAGCCGGATCGCCCGCTGCTTTGATGTGGAGCAGGTACGCTATGAGCCGTTTGTGTATGAAGGGCAGAAGGTATCTGCATGTCGGCTTTTGACCTCCAAGGATTTCTCCATTGTACCCATGGAATACGTGGATATATATGCTGCCAATCACGATATGGATTTGGATGCCCTGATCCGCAGGTATGACATGCGTGGCTACTGCATGATGAACATCATCGATTACCTGGTGGGCAATACCGACCGCCATTGGGGAAACTGGGGCTTCCTTATAGATAATCGTACTAACAAGCCGCTGCGCCTGTTCCCGCTGATGGACTTTAACAAGGCATTTCAGGCCTACGATACGATAGAGGGAAGTCGTTGCCTCACTTCTTCCCGGCCCATGCGCCAGATGGATGCAGCGCTGGAAGCGGTTCGCATGATCGGACTCAACCAGAAGGAAGAAGTGAAGAAGGCGTGGTTCAGCGAGCAGGCACAGTGGGAAATGTTCCAGCGGCGGTACCAACTGCTCGTGCGAGCAGACGAGGCACGTCTCCAGGAGTGATGATCGGCAAAAGTGCTATCCGACATACAAATGTGACAGAATTGAAACAAATTTACAGCCAAATGACATATATTTTCCTTGACACCGACATGACAATGCAATAGAATGACCGTGACTTTCTGTCTCTGTTTTTCGATACTCATCGATAAGCGCCGGAAAGTGACGGCTTTTTTATACCGCGAGAGGTGATTCTATGCATTGCTTAGGGAAACGGGTACTGGCATTCCTGCTTTTGTTTGCCATACTTTCTCCGGCTTTCCTGCCTGACATCGCATATGCTGCGGCCGGATATGGCATTACGACGGCAACGGGGGTTCGTCTTCGCAAGAAACCTTCCACCGACGACGAATATTGGTTCCGTGTGCCGATAGACTATATCTGTGCCTATGAGGATACCGTGTCTAGCGGGGGAATTACCTGGTACAAGGTGACCATTCCCGATCCCGAGGGCGGAAGCAACCTATATACAGGCTATCTGCACGGGAGCTACTATCGCCCCCTGACGGATGCGGAGCTCAGCGCCTATGCCGCCTCCGGAACAGTGTCCGGTGCGGCGGGAACGACAGATACCACAGCCGGCGTCGGGGCCACCGGTATGGTGACCAACGGCGAGGTCAATGTGCGCAAGGAAGCGACCACGAGAAGCGCTTCTCTGCTCAAGCTGGACCGCGGCACGGTGGTTGAACTGCTGACGATTCCTTCCGCGGACGACCAGGATCCCTGGTACAACATCCGTTACAACGGAATTGTCGGTTATATCCAAGGTCCCTTTATCCGAGTGGTTTCCTCCGGCAGCATTGTGACAAGTGCACCGGTCGTGACGGCAGCGCCCGCAGATAGCGGCACCACTGTGACAGAAGCGCCCGCTGCTACCGTTGCCCCCGTTCAGGGGACGACCGGGGAGGTCACGCTGATTCTCGGTTCTGTCCATCTCCGCGTGACGCCGGGCGGATCCATCTGGGAAGACTGGGTTGGCCGTGGATCCAAGCTGCCCCTTGCAGGCTCTAGCGTGGAACAGGGCGGATACACCTGGTATCCTGTGACCTATAAGGGAAGAACACTGTATGCGCGCGGCGACTGTGTATCGGTGACCTACACCGGGAGCACGACCGTGCCCGCGACCGACAACACACAGATCACCGTGACGCCCACCCCGGCACCTGCACAGGCAGTTACCGGCACGGTGACCACAACCAAGGCAGGCGTCAACTTCCGCGCTACGCCCGGCGGCAATGTCATCACACGTGTGGGGAAGAATGAGACCTACAGCTACTATGGCAATCCCGTGCAAGAAAAGGGATACACCTGGTACTATGTACAGATCGGCGGAACCTGGGGTTACCTTCGCAGCGACTGCGTGACGACGACAGGGACTTCCACCGTAACGGCGGCACCCGCAACCGATGCCGGAACCGTGACCGCACAGCCGCAGGCGACTGCTACCCCGGCCCCGGCACTGAGCGCATCGGGGAGTGTGACTACGACCAAGGCCGGCGTTAATCTGCGCGCGGAGCCTGCGGGCAATGTGCTGCGTCAGGTCGGCAAGAATCAGACCCTGAGCTACTACGGGAATCCCGTGCAAGAAAAGGGATATACCTGGTACTATGTTCAGGTGGACGGCACCTGGGGTTATCTGCGCAGTGACTGCGTAAAGGCCAGTGCGACCGTGACGGCGGCGCCTGCGACCAACGTGCCTGCAACCACGGACTCGGGAACGACTGTGACGGAAGCGCCCGCCACCACGGTACCCGCGGCCTCCTCCGGTACGGTGGAGACGATTGTGGACAAGGTGGCGATCCGCAAGGCGGCAAGCGTGGATGCGGCGATCTATGATCGGGTTTCCACGGGCACGCAGCTGACCTTTACCGGAGTCACTACCGGCGGCGGATATACCTGGTATCATGTGATCTATCGCAACAAGGACTATTATGTGCGCGGTGACTGCGTGCGCGTGGTCTCGGGCACCGTGCCCGCCACACCGACGGCAAGTACTGCACCTTCAGCAACGAACGCCCCGGCCGCTACGGTTCTGGGCTATGTCAAGACAACCAAGTCGGGCATCAATGTCAGGTCCACGGCCGGCGGCAAGAACATCCTGGGACGGGTGGACAGGGGCATTACCTATCCGTACTATGAGAAGGCCTCTGTAGGCGGATATGCCTGGTACAAGGTCATCACGTCGGTCGGCACCGGATACATCCGCGGCGACTGCGTGGAGGAGGTAACCGAGAGCGGCTCCAGTGTTCCGCAGGCTACACCGCAGACAGGCAACACCACAACGGTCAGCCAGGACCAGATTGAAGCGACCTATCCCACATTGAAGCTCGGCTCCAGCGGCACCTCCGTGAGCAACCTTGTCAAGGAGCTCATCAACCAGGGCTACTATGCCGGCCCGGTGACTACAGAGTATTCCTCTGCCGTGGCCGAGGCGGTGAAGAGCTTCCAGGCAGCCAGAGGCCTGACGGCGGACGGCGTGGCAGATGCCAATACGCAGCATGCCCTCTTTGGCACAGTGGCTGTAGGCAAGAGCGATTACACCGATCTGAGCATGGTCATCTATCCGGCCGAGAAGATCGACTGGTGGACCGGTGGAATTCAGGAGCTGATTCCCAAGGGAAGCAACTTCAAGGTCTATGATGTCAAGACAGGTATTGTCTGGTGGGCGCACCGCTGGTCGGGCGGAAACCACGCCGACATTGAGACGCTGACAGCTGCCGACACGGCGCGTCTGTGCCGCATCTACGGCGTCTCCAAGGCAAGCCAGATCACAGAGAAGACCCACTGGCAGCGCAGGCCCTGCCTGATCACGGTCGGAACAAGGACGTTTGCATGCGCGCTCTACGGCGTGCCGCATAACTCCGACGGCGACACCATCCCGGACAATGACCTGACCGGTCAGATCTGTCTGCACTTCACCAACAGCCGTACGCACGGTTCGAACAAGGTGGTCAGCTACAACGAGGATGCCATCGAGTACGCATGGCAGTACGCACCCAACGGACACAAGTAAATACGAGGCGGGACTGCACGGCAGTCCCGCCTTTGTAAGGATAGCGAAAACGCCGGAAAACCGCCCAGAAACGCAGATTGTTTTCCGGTCGGACCGGCGGTATAATGCGCGATGCATTCTGATGCCTGCGCTCTTCTCGCAGGCCGCAAGTGGAGGATTTCAAAGTGGAAATGAACCTGTTCCTGTGGGTTGCCATTGCGCTCTTTGCAGGACTCATGTTTACCCGTGTTTTTAAGGCCCTGCATCTGAATTTCCCGGATGTCACCGCTTTCCTCATCGCAGGACTGCTGATCGGACCGTTTGCCATCGGCCGGCTCGGCATCCCCGGGGTGGGCTTCCAGTCTTTTCAGGACCTGGAGAAGGTCAGCCTGCTCAACGATGCCGCCCTGGGCTTCATCGCCTTTTCCATTGGTAGCGAGTTTCGGCTATCGGAGCTGAAGCATACCGGAAAGGCGGCAACGGTCATCGGCATTTTTCAGGCACTGACGGCCTGTATCCTGGTGGACCTGGCGCTTCTGGTCATGCACTTTATTCTGGGGCCGGACGTACTCCCCATGAGCGTTGTGATTACCATGGGTGCCATCGCCACCGCGACCGCGCCCGCCGCTACCCTCATGGTGGTCAGACAGTACAAGGCACATGGTCCGCTGACCAAGCTGCTCCTTCCCATCGTTGCGCTGGACGACGCCGTGGGTCTGGTCGTGTTCTCGGTGTCCTTCGGTGTGGCACGCGCCATGCAGGGCGGCAATCTTGACATGATCTCCATTGTGGTCAATCCCATCATCGAGATTGTGGCAAGCCTTGTGCTGGGAAGCCTTTTGGGACTGGTGATGTCAGAATTGGAGAAGCTCTTCTACTCCAACTCCAACCGCCTCTCCATGACGATCTCCTTTGTGTTCCTGACCATCGCACTGTCCTATCTTGAGATTCCGGTGGGTGCAGTCACGATCTCCTTCTCTTCGCTCCTTGTCTGCATGATGGTCGGTACGGTCTTCTGCAACATGAGCGACTTTTCCGAGGACATCATGCACCGCGCGGAAAAATGGACGGCCCCGCTCAATGCGACCTTCTTCGTGCTCAGCGGCGCCGCGCTGGACCTCGGGGTGTTCAGCAACTGGCAGTATGTGGTTATCGGCATCATTTATATTCTTTTCCGCTCCCTGGGCAAGTACTACGGTGCCCGCGAGTCAAGCCGTGCCATGCACTGCGACAGCAATGTGATCAAATACCTGGGCATCACCCTCCTTCCGCAGGCGGGCGTGGCCCTGGGAATGTGCAATCAGGCAGCGGCCCTGGGCGGGGCGGAGGCCTCCATCATCCGCAATATTACCCTCTTCGGTGTCCTGATCTATGAGCTTTTCGGACCGCTCATGACGCGCAACGCCCTCATGTCGGCAGGAGAAATTCATCCCACGCCTGTGGAGAAGACCGACAGGAACCGTTTCTCCACAAAGTAAGCGGAATCTGCCCCAAGAAAATACAGCTGTGACAAGAAAAAGCTGTGCGAAACGTGTTATAATGCCCTGTGAAACACGCTGGGCAAAATACGCTGTATTCGCACGGCTTTTTGCTGCCTGGGAAAGAGGTTCCTAAGATGCTGAAAACCCATGAGAATTTCCATGCCGCCAACGGAAAACGCCTGATCCTGATTGTGGATGATGAGGAGATTAACCGCGAGCTGCTCTGTGCAATGCTTGAGGAGCACTTTGAGATCGTGATGGCCGAGAACGGCCTTCGGGCCCTGGAGATCGTCAGGGAGAAGAAGGACATGATTTCTCTTGTCCTTCTTGATCTGCTTATGCCGGGCATGCATGGACTGGAAGTCCTTGGCACGCTCAAGCGGGATGCGGCGCTGCGCCAGCTTCCGGTTATTGTCATGACCAGTGAACAGAGCGCTGAGGTGGAGAGCCTGCAGCTGGGAGCTATCGACTTCATTCCCAAGCCCTATCCGCAGCCGGAGGTAATCCTGGCGCGCATCCAGCGCACCATCGAGCTCTCCGAGGACCGGGATATCATCCAGTCCACCGAGCGGGAGGACATGACCGGCCTGTTCAACCGGGAGTTCTTCTTCCGCTATGCCGAGCAGTATGACCGCTTTCACCCCGACCAGGAGATGGACGCGGTGGCGCTGGACGTCAACCGCTTCCACCTGATCAATGAGATGTTTGGCCGTGCGGCG
>JAFUZB010000026.1 GCA_017476845.1 Clostridia bacterium | reverse complement strand
CGATGACTTTCGCCAGCTTTGCAATTGTAGTCTTAGAAAGGCCGCTGAATTCTGCCACTTCGTCTTGAGGCTTTCCTGCAGCAAGCATCTTCTTGGCGAAGGATTCCTTCATCTCGTCATCCTTTTTGGCCAAGGATTCTCTCATCTGTTCTTCCTTCTTGGCAAAGGACTCTTTCAATTCCTTTTCCTTCTTGTCGGCTCCCATTTTTCAACTCTATCGAGAACATCGCACATATTGTGAATTCCTCCTTCGGTGTTTAGCCATAGGTGTGACTGATGTTATGGGACAAGGAAGGTAGTTCCTTCGAGACTCCACATGTTGGATGAGGGACAGAAGGACTAATTGCGTAGGCATCAGAGTGATGCTACTGCGATGACTTTCGCCAGCTTTGCAATTGTAGTCTTAGAGAGGCCGCTGAATTCTGCCACTTCATCTTGAGGCTTTCCTGCAGCAAGCATCTTCTTGGCGAAGGATTCCTTCATTTCCTCATCCTTCTTGGCCAAAGATTTCTTCATTTCCTCATCCTTCTTGGCCAAGGATTCCTTCATCTCCTTCAACTCAGTATCCTTCTTGGCCAAAGATTCCTTCATCTCTTCATCCTTCTTGGCAAAGGACTCTCTCAATTCCTTTTCCTTCTTGTCGGCTCCCATTTTTTCAACTCTATCGAGAACGTCGCACATATTGTGAATTTCTCCTTCGATTTTGTCATAATAGAATGCTTTTATATAGCGATCATCTTTCTCCATCACCGTGAAGAGGTTCAAAAGCTGTAGTTTATGCTGAATCTCATCCTTCGTAGGGGAATACTTTCCATCCTTGCGCAGTTTACCAAAATAGTCAGCTACGATTCTGAAGTCACTCTTGAACATCCCAATCTGCTCGTCTGTCAGCCATGCTATGTTGAAGACATTGATCTTCACATTTGGCACAAAAGGCTTCAATACATCCGGGACATTAGCCGTCTCATAGAGAGTTGTGGGGGCTTTGTCTTCCCATTTTTCCTTCGTTCCGAAATAAAGGACCATCGTGACGACCGCATACTTGGGTTTGTTTCGATTCTCCTTTGTGCATTGTATCCTGTAGGATGCGCCATCATAGCCATACACCCTGAACACCATAAGCGGATCGGGTAACGTTTGGTTCTCAAAGCCTACACATGCAATTCGTATGCCGCTTTTTTCCCACCACTTAGCCACATCTCGCTCTTGATCATGCAGCCCAGCCTCGGCTTTATAACCTGACCATCCTGACATTTCTTTCAGATCAGCAGGGTCAACAACTTCTTCTCCATTGAAGAGTAGCACATTCACTATATCCGCAAAAACATCTGGCAATGCTTCCAGCATTTTCTCAGAGATGTCTTTCTCAGCCATCGGCAACCGTCTCCTTTTGAGAACGATTATCACCAGATACGCATAACGCATCTGCTTCGTATATTATTGTAAGCCATGAGTGCTTGAAAAGTCAACTGTTTAAAGGCATTCAAGTTGTGATATTACAACAAACGTAGCATTCTTAAACCGTTTCATGAGCCGTGAGGATCACGGCTTGGATGGTCTGCGTACGGTGGTTTCGTCAAGGAGGTGGATTCAACCCATGGCCATGTGAGTGTAATCGTGGTTTTCCCCTTGGCAGCACGCTGTCTTACCCAAATGGCGATGAACCGGATAGCATGAATGGAGGAAGTGAAAGGGGCTAACGGAAAGTGAACACTGTGTGAAAGGGTGTGTCAAACCCTTTGAAAACCTGAAGGATGGTGTTATCATTCCAAGGATAAATCAATCGCATGCGATTGATTTTTTGGAGGAGAATAATGCGGTTTCTGTGGAAGTATGTCAAGCCGTATCGGTGGGCGGTAGTCGCAGGCATGGGACTGAAGCTGTGCGGTACGGTAACAGAGTTGCTCATTCCGTATGTCATGGAACACCTGATCGATAATGTGGTGCCGCGGCGCGACATGACGCAGGTGCTGCTGTGGGGTGTGGCCATGCTGGTGCTGGCCTGTGTGGTGCGCTTTCTCAATGTGAATGCGAATCGGCTGGCTGTGAAGACCGCGCGAAAAAGCATTTTTGCCATTCGCCGTGATCTGTTTCATGCGGCACTGAATCTCTCCGGTGACCAGATGGATGAGATCGGGCTTCCCTCTGTCATCTCCCGAATGACCTCGGACACCTACAATGTGCAGAGCTTTATTCAGTCGATTCAGACCATAGGCATACGTGCCCCCATCATGCTCCTTGGTGGTATCGGGATTACGCTGACGATGGATCTGGGGCTGGCCTCTATCCTGTGCATCATGGCTCCGATCATGATTGTGCTTGTGGTCCTGGTTTCCCGTAGGGGCATTCCGCTCTATGAACAGGTGCAGAAGGGCATGGATGATATCGTCCGGGTAATGCGCGAGAACATTACCGGCATTCGTGTGGTGAAGGCACTTTCCAAAGAGCCCTATGAGATGCGCAGGTTCTCTGAAGCCAACGAGACAACCACCAAACGCGATATCAGAGCAAGCATCACCATGGCCATGCCGGGGCCAATCGTCACACTCTTTCTGAACCTTGGTCTGACACTGGTGGTCTATATCGGAGCCAGGCGCGTCAACAGTGGTGTGACCCAGCCGGGCGTTATCCTGGCCTTCCTGACCTATTTCAATATGATCCTTATGGGCGTGATGGGCCTTAACCGTGTCTTCATGATGCTCTCCAAGGCCAATGCAAGCTCGCAGCGTATTGCCCAGGTGGCGGGACAGCCGGATAACCTGGCTGTGCTGCTGGAAAGCCAGGCGCAGAAGGCACCCAAGGACGGATATATTGTATTTGATCATGTCTCCTTCAGCTATGGCGAGACCTCCCATGCGGCATCCGCGGAAGCGTTTGCGGGCCAGGAGCGCCAGAAGTGCCTGACAGACATTGATTTCGTCATTCCCAAGGGCGGTTCCCTGGGTATCATCGGGGCGACAGGCGCGGGCAAGACCACCATCATTAACCTGCTCATGCGCTTCTATGATACCGATGAGGGCCACGTCTATGTCGACGGGAAGGATGTGCGCACCTGGGACAGGGACGAATTGCATCGCCGCTTCGGTGTCGTGTTCCAGAACGATGCCATCTTTGCGACTTCCATCCGGGAGAATGTGGTCTTCGGCCGTAAGGTCGATGATACGATGCTTAAGGAAGCCCTCTCCGATGCCATGGCGGCGGAGTTTGTGGGACATTATGCGGATGGCGTGGAACACGAGGCCACCATTCACGGTGCGAACTTTTCCGGAGGCCAGAAGCAGCGTCTGCTCATCAGCCGGGCGCTGGCGGCCAAGCCGGATATCCTTGTCCTGGATGACTCCTCCTCGGCCTTGGACTACCGCACCGACGCCGAGCTTCGACGCGCGATTCGTGAGCATCATTCGGATGCGACGACCATCGTGATTGCTCAGCGTGTATCCTCCATCATGTCCCTGGACCAGATCATTGTCCTGGATGAAGGAAAGGTGATCGGGAAGGGGACGCACGAGGAGCTTCTCGCTTCCTGCCCGGTGTACGCCGAGATTCACAGGACACAGATGGGGGAGGTGGCATAATGGCAGGCAGAGATTCCATCATGCGCAAGCCCAGGGATGCGAAAGGCACCCTGCGCCGTCTGCTTTCCTATATGGGGCAGTTCCGTCTGGTCATCGCCCTTGTCGCTCTCATGTGCATCGGTTCCAATCTCCTGGCCCTGTGGGGACCGAACCTTGCGGGCTCCGCCATCAATGAGGCGGCCGCAGGTGTGGGTAAGGTCAATTTCGAGCGCGTGCGGTACTATGCCGTTCGCATGCTTATCTGCTACGGACTTTCGTCCGTGCTGACGATCCTCATCCATGTCACGATGGTGAACATCAGCAAACGCATAGGCAACAGAATGCGTCAGGATGTCTTCGATAAGCTTATGCGTCTCCCGGTCGGCTTCTTTGACCGTAATCAGGCGGGCGATATTATCTCCCGCGTATCCTATGATATTGATGTCATCTCCACCAGTATGTCGACCGATGTGGTCTCCATCCTCACCAGCCTCGTGACGGTGGTGGGTTCTGTGGCGATGATGATCTCCATTTCTCTCCCACTCTCAGCGGTTGCGCTTGTGACGGTTCCGGTGTCCGTCATCTACGCTACACAGATGCGCAAGATCACCCAGCCCAGGTTCGTCCGGCGTTCCAAGAGCTATGGCACAATGAACGGTTTTGTCGAGGAAATGCTTTCCGGACAGAAAACCATTCTCGCCTATGCGTACGAGGATGCGGTGGATGAACAGTTCAGCGAGGTGAACGGGAACGCCGCCCAGGCCTACTATGATGCCGATTCCGTCGGTGTGACGATCGGACCGACCATGGGCTTTATCAACAATATCACCTTGAGTCTCATCGCGCTTCTGGGATCGGTCTTGTTCATGAACGGCACAATCGGACTGGGGTCCATCTCGTCCTTTGTGCTGTACTCACGCAAGTTCTCCGGCCCGATCAACGAGATCGCAAACATCATCAATGAGCTGTTCTCCATGCTTGCCGCTTCCGAGCGCGTCTTCCATCTCCTGGACCAGGAGGAGGAGCTGACGGACCGCGAGGGCGCAAAGACGCTGGACAACGTGCGCGGAGATGTGGCGCTCTCGCATGTGGCCTTCGGTTATGATCCGGAGCGCACAATTATCCATGACCTGTCGCTGAGAGCGCCTGCGGGTAAGCTGGTGGCCATTGTCGGACCTACGGGTGCGGGAAAGACGACCATTATTAACCTGCTCATGCGCTTCTATGATGTGGACAGCGGCAGTATCACCGTGGATGGGAACGATGTCCGGGATCTCACACGCACAAGCCTTCGCAGTGCGTATGCCATGGTGCTACAGGACACCTGGGTCTTCCGCGGCACGATTTTCGACAATATCGCCTACGGCAAGGAGAACGCAACGATGGAGGAGGTGGTGGCCGCAGCCAAGGCGGCACATATCCATCCGTTCATCATGCGCCTCCCGCAGGGCTATCAGACAGAGATCAGTGAGGATGGCGGCAATATATCCAAGGGACAAAAGCAGCTTCTGACCATTGCCAGAGCCATGCTGTACAACTCCCATATGCTGATCCTGGATGAGGCGACAAGCAATGTGGATACGAGCACGGAGCGGGAGATCCAGCGCGCGATGCGCGAGCTGATGCGCGGAAGAACCTGCTTTGTCATTGCCCACAGACTCTCTACCATCCAGCATGCAGACCATATTCTGGTGGTCAATCAGGGGGATGTGGTGGAGCAGGGCACGCACGATGAGCTCATTGCGGCAAAGGGATTCTACTACAAGCTCTACCGGGCGCAGTTCGAGTAAGTGTATCCGGAATCACACACATAGAAGGAACCGGCCCCTGCATGCAGGGGCCGGTTCCTGATTTACATCGCGAGGAAGAAGGCGCGTATCCCGTCCGCTGTGGCCTCTCCGAGTATACCCTGGACCATGTCGGCACTTCCGCCGCCGCGGCCGGAGAAACGGGACTGGAGCTGCTTGCTAAGCACCCGGACATCCGTCCCCTGCGCGCACAGGGCGTAGTTCCATCCCCCTTCGCGGGGGATGAGGACAAGGGCAAGCGCGCAGGCTTTGGCAAGCAGGCCAGCGGCCGGGCGGAGCTGAGAGACGGCGAGATAGTCGGCACAGACCATGCGCCTGTCACCGCTTAGGCCGCGCATGTCCGCATCAAAGAGCCGCATGGCGTTCTGCTCTAGGCGGAAGCGGTAATCGTCCCGCTCATGAAGCAGCTTTTCCACTGCCCCTGCGAGCTTTCCAAACTGCTCGGAGGTCAGATGGGATATCTCCTGATTTTCCTTCAGAACACTGTTGGCCCAGGCGAGGGCACGCACGCCGCAGAGAATGGAGACACGCACACCGCTTTTGTAGTTCTGCAGTCCGACCACCTTGACCTGGCCGATCTGCCCGGTCGTGCGCACGTGGGTGCCGCAGCAGGCGCAGATGTCGTAGCCCTCAATACGGACGATGCGGATATCCCCGTCGATCTCCTTTTTGGAGCGATAGGGGAGACTTTCCAGGGTCTGGGCGTCCGGATAACCGGCTTCCACCGGGAGATCCAACCAGATGGCTTCGTTGACGCGCGCTTCGATCCCCAGGACGTCCTCCCAGGTGAGGCGGCCGTCGAAGTCCATGGTGACAGCGTCCGATCCGATATGGAAGCCGACGTTATTGTAGCCGAAGGTGGAATGCACAAGCCCGGAGAAAATGTGCTCTCCGCTGTGCTGCTGCATGAAGTTGAAACGGCGTGCCCAGTCAATATGCCCTTCTACGGTTTCCCCGGGTGTAAGCGGGGAAGTGAGGGTGTGGGTGATGATCCCCTTGGAGACGTGACAGTCGATGACCTGTGCTTCCCCGAGGGTACCGTGATCTGCAGGCTGCCCGCCGCCCTCGGGGAAGAAGGCGGTCCGGTCAAGGATAACAAGGAAATGTCCGTCCTTTTCCTCGCAGGAGAGGACGGTTGCGGTAAACTCCCGGAGGAAAGCATCCTCCTCAAACAATTTCTGTGTCATGAAATCACTCACTTATGTCGTCTGTAGGCCGGGAAGGCCTGGATTCTAATTCTAGTGCGGGGCCCTTTCATGCCTTCGAAAGCTGCCGTGAAAGCGGAGGGTCAGATCCTCTTTTGGCAGACATCGTTTAGGCAGCATTTGTCACAATACGGTTGGGTGCGTGCCGTGCACACGGCCCTTCCGTGTTCCACAAAGCGGTGGCACAGGGCGTTGCCTTCCTCGGGCGGGACGATCTTCCACAGCTCCCTCTCCACCTTTGCCGGTTCCTTGATACCGTCCACCAGACCGATGCGGTTGGAGAGGCGGATGCAGTGGGTGTCGGTGACGATGGCGGGCTTTCCGAAGACGTCTCCGAGGACCAGGTTGGCACTCTTGCGGCCGACGCCGGGTAGACGGAGGAGCGCCTCCATGGTATCCGGGACCTTGCCGTCATATTCCTGTGTGAGCATCCGCATGCATGCGCTGATATCCCGGGCTTTGCTATTGCCAAGCCCGCAGGGATGAACAATGTGCTCGATATCCTCCACCTGGGCTGCGGCAAGCGCTTCCATGGTCGGATAGACCTTGTAGAGCTCCTGGACTACAATATTGACGCGCGCATCGGTGCACTGGGCGGCAAGGCGCACGGAGACGAGCAGCTTCCATGCCTCGTCATAGTCCAGTGTGCAGTCTGCGTCCGGATAGGCTTCTCTGAGCCTGTCAATCACGGTGAGTGTGAGTGCTTTTTTCTTTGCTGTGCTGAGCATATCGTACCCCGCCTCGGAATGGAAAGATCATGGGGCATCATAGAGGAGGCACATGGCGTTGTCAAGCCAGGCAGGATAAGCGAGGCGCGGGGCGAATGTGGGAAGAGAGAAGACGGAGGGAGGCAGAGCGGATGATCTGGATTGCTGTGATGGTTGTGGTGCTGGATCGGGTGACCAAGCTCCTGACACCCCCGGGGACCGCCTTTTCTCTGCTTCCGGGCATTCTGGGGATCCGGTATGCGGAGAATACCGGGATGGCCTTTTCTCTCCTCTCGGGAAGACCCTGGCTGCTTGGGCTGCTCTCGCTTTTGGTGATTACAATAGGATTTCTCGTGCTCAAGCGCTACCGCCTGAGCCGCATTGCCCGCATCGCTGCCATGCTCATGCTGGGCGGCGGAGTAGGCAACATGCTCGATCGCTTCTTCACAGGGTTTGTGGTGGATATGATTGAGCTGGAGTTTGTGCGCTTTGCCATTTTTAATGTCGCCGATGCGGCACTTACCGTGGGTACGGTGATGATGGCCGCCTGCCTTCTTTTGGACAAGAATGCATTTGAGCGAAAGTAGCCCAGTATGATCTGGGATGGGCAAGAGAATGGGCCGGACGGAAAATAATGACATGTTCATTTTAAATAGTGCGTTTGCCTGTACAGGTAGGGCACTTTTCTGATGGGGAAGGAAAGCGGTGGATGACCGCGCCCGTCCCCCATCTGGAGTGAAGCATAGGGAAGAGGAGGAGAAGGCGGATGTCTGAGATACAAAAGGACCTTTTGGATGACGAAGCGGAGGATATCATAGAGGGCGAGGAGGAAATGGCACAGGCGCCATCGTGGAATCTGACCTCCGACGGAAGCCGGGCCGATGTGCAGCTCTCCGCGGCGACAGGGCTCACCCGCTCGCGCGTTGCGGCGCTGATGGCGGAGGGGAAATGCACCGTCGCGGGAAAGGTGGTCACCAAGGCGGGAACCAAGCCCAAGCCGGGGGAAGTCATCGTGCTTTTGGACCGCATTCCTGTACCGGCAGAGCCGCAGCCGGAGAACCTTCCCCTGGAGATCCTCTATGAGGATGAGGCGCTTGCTGTGGTCGTCAAGCCCTGCGGCATGGTTGTACACCCGGCGCCCGGCAACGAGAGGGGGACCTTGGTCAACGCCCTCCTCTACCATCTGGATCATCTGTCGGGCATCGGGGGCGAGATCCGGCCCGGGATTGTCCACCGGCTGGACAAGGATACCTCGGGTCTCCTGCTTGTCGCCAAGTGTGACAGCGCCCAGGCCGAGCTCTCCAGACAGCTGCAGGCCAGGGAGATGGAGAAGCATTATCTGGCCCTGATAGAGGGACATATGAAGGAGACATCGGGCCAGGTGGATGCGCCGATTGCGCGCGCCAAGAATGATAGGAAGAAGATGGCAGTCGATCCGCAGGGGAGAGAGGCGATCACGCAGTGGCGCGTCCTTGCGGAGGGAAGACTCTGTACGCTTTTGGATGTGCATATTCTCACCGGAAGGACCCATCAGATCCGCGTGCACCTGAAAAGCCTGGGCCATCCGGTGTGCGGGGACCCGATCTACGGAAGCCAGCGCGGGGTGAACGTGCCACGGCTCATGCTGCATGCGCGCTCCCTCGCCTTTACCCATCCGGTGACGGGGGAGAGGATGCAGTTCACCTGCCCCCTGCCGGAGGCCTTCGTGAAGGGACTGGAAAAGAACGGGATCGCGGTGCAGGACCTGGGGATAACTCTGTAGATGGGGATAAATTCATAATGAGTTATCCACATTGTCCACAGGGTTATCCACAGTTATGCACAATCGCGCAGGTGGCATCAGATAAGAGAATGGACAGATTACCCACAGCTTGCACAGGCTGTGGGTAATTCACTTCCACAGGAATTCACCGCGCTGTCCACATACTTGTCCACAGCGTGCGGTGGATGACGGTCCTGCCGGGGAGAGGACATGCCGGAACCCATACCCGGCAAGGGAGGGGCGGCATGGGCGCGGCTGTGCAACCTTGTGAAGGGTATGCCGTTATGCTATAATCCCCTTGATTTCCGGGAGAACCGGAGAGCAGATCGGAGGATACATATGACCATTCTTGTCACCGGTGGTGCCGGTTTTATCGGTAGCAATTTCGTATACTATCAGCTTGCCAAGCATCCGGAGGACAGGGTGGTCTGTCTGGACAAGCTGACCTATGCGGGTAATCTGGAAAGCCTCGCACAGGCCATGGAGAATCCTTCCTTCCGCTTCGTGCGCGCGGACATCACCGACCGCGAGGCTGTGGAAAAGCTCTTTGAGGAAGAAAAGCCCGATATCGTGGTGAACTTTGCTGCGGAAAGCCATGTGGACCGCTCCGTGGAGGATCCGGGCATCTTTATCCGCACCAACATTCTGGGTACCCAGACCATGATGGATGCCTCCCGCAAGTACGGCGTGAAACGGTATCACCAGGTATCCACCGACGAAGTCTACGGCGATCTGCCGCTGGACCGTCCGGACCTCTTCTTTACCGAGGAGACCCATATCCACACTTCCAGCCCCTACTCTGCCTCCAAGGCGGGCGCAGACCTGCTGGTGCTGGCCTATGCCAGGACGTACGGGCTCCCTGTGAGCATTACCCGCTGCTCCAATAACTACGGTCCCTATCACTTCCCGGAGAAGCTGATCCCCCTGATGATCACCCGCGCCCTGGCCGATGAATCGCTTCCGGTGTACGGCAACGGCGAAAACGTCCGCGACTGGCTGTATGTGGAGGACCACTGCGCGGCGATCGACCTGGTCATGCGCAAGGGCCGCGAGGGCGAGGTATACAATGTGGGCGGACACAACGAGCGCACCAACCTGGAGGTTGTAAAGACGGTGCTACGCGAGCTGGGCAAGCCCGAGAGCCTCATCACCTATGTGCGTGACCGTCCCGGTCATGACAGAAGGTACGCGATCGATCCCACCAAGATCCACAATGAGCTGGGCTGGCTGCCGCAGACGAGCTTTGACGAGGGCATTCGCCGCACGGTGAAGTGGTATCTGGACAACCGGGAATGGTGGGAGCATATTCTGGCGGGCGAATACCAGAATTACTATGAGCACATGTACGGAAACAGGTGAGATGTATGAAGGTACTTGTCACGGGTGTCAAAGGACAGCTCGGTCATGATGTGGTGGAGCATCTGCTCCGGCAGGGAATTACCCCCATTGGTGTGGACAAAGAGGATTTTGACCTGACCAACGAGTACGAGACACTCTACTATGTCACGCAGGCCAAGCCGGATGCCGTCATCCACTGTGCCGCCTACACCGCGGTCGACCAGGCGGAGAGCGATATCGAGCGGTGCTGCCGCATCAACGGCCAGGGCACAAAGAACCTGGTGCGCGCGGCAGTGCAGTGCAAATCGAAGTTCCTCTACGTCTCCACGGACTATGTCTTCCCCGGCACCGGGGAGGATCCCTATGAGGTCGACGATCCCAGGGGACCGAAGAATATTTACGGGCAGAGCAAGATGCAGGGCGAGGTGGCAGTCACCTCCCAGATGACGGCCTACTTTATCGTCCGCACCTCCTGGGTATACGGCGTCAACGGCAACAATTTTGTCCGCACCATGCTCAGGCTCGGCGAGGAGCGCAATTTCCTGAATGTGGTGGACGACCAGATCGGTTCGCCGACCTATTCGGATGATCTGGCCAAGCTCTTGGTGGATATGATTCAGACCAATAAGTATGGGATCTACCATGCGACCAACGAGGGCTACTGCTCCTGGGCGGAGTTCGCCAGGGAGATCATGATGCGCGCGGGTCTTCTGTGCGAGGTACGGGGCATTCCGACATCGCAGTACAAGACGCCGGCACAGCGTCCGCTCAACTCTAGGCTCAGCAAGAAGAGCCTGGATGCCGCGGACTTTGCGCGTCTCCCGCATTGGGAGGATGCGCTCCAGCGCTATCTGAATATCATCCGGTAAACCATGGTCTGCCGCAAAACATGCGGCAGGCCTGAACAAACAGGGCTTAAACGATTAAGTCAAGAAATCGGCTTGCCGTGGCCTTTATCCATAGGCTATAATGCCAACAAGACCCCTTTAATGGGAGAAAGTGGAGCGTACAATATGCAGATCTACGTGGACAAGCACGCACGGCGCAGCGGCATGGGCACCAAGGCCTATCCCTTCCAGCGCATTCAGGAGGCGGCCAATATCGCGCGCCCCGGCGATGAAATCATCGTAGCCCCGGGAACCTACCGGGAGTACGTCAACCCCAAGCATGCGGGGACGGAGGAGAACCGCATCGTCTACCGTTCGCAGGAGCCTCTGGCGGCAACGATCACGGGAGCAGAGAAGCTGAAGAACTGGAAGCAGGAGGAGGGCAGCGTGTGGTCCGCACGTGTTCCCAACGCAGTCTTCGGAAGCTACAATCCCTATACCACCCTGGTGCGCGGCGACTGGTTCATCGCGACCTTCATCGCCCATACCGGCGATGTCTTCCTCAATGAAAAGTCGATGTATGAGGTGACGGGGCTGGACCAGGTGCGGTGTCCCGTGAAGTCCCAGGCCTCCTGGGATCCGGATTTCTCCCTCTACGTCTGGTACGCCGAGCAGGACAAGGACCGGGACGAGACGGTGTTCTACTGCAACTTCCAGGACCTGGATCCCAATGAGGAGAACGTGGAGATTACGGTCCGCGAGAACTGCTTCTATCCCCAGGAGGAGGGGATCGGCTACATCACCCTTTCCGGCTTTAAGGTATGCAAGGCAGCCACACAGTGGGCTCCGCCCACGGCCTATCAGGAGGGGATGATCGGACCGCACTGGTCCAAGGGCTGGATCATTGAGGACTGCGAGGTCTACGAATCCAAGTGCTCGGGCATCTCCCTGGGCAAGTACCGCCAGGAAGGCAACGACAACAAGTGGCTGAACTGGAAGTACAAGGATGGCACGCAGACCGAGCGCGACTGCATCCTGCAGGCCCAGCGCGAGGGCTGGACCAAGGAGAACATCGGCAGTCACATTATCCGCCGCTGCGAGATTCATGACTGCGGACAGACCGGCATTGTCGGCCATTTGGGCGGTGTCTTCTCCATCATTGAGGATAACCATATCCACCACATCAACAACAAGCAGAATCTCGCCGGCGCGGAGATCGGCGGCATCAAGATGCATGCGGCCATCGATGTGATCTACCGCCGCAATCATATTCACCACTGCACCCGCGGTATTTGGCTGGACTGGCAGGCCCAGGGAACGCGCGTGACGCAGAACCTGTTCCATCACAACACCCTGCCCAATCTGGAAGAGTGCGACGAGCCCAGCCGGGAAGCCTTCCAGGGCATTGGCGAGGACCTGTTCATTGAGGTCAGTCACGGCCCGACCCTTCTGGACAACAACCTCTTCCTCTCCCCGCGTGCGGTCAAACTGGCCACACAGGGCGTAGCCATGGTGCACAATCTCATCGCCGGTGCCTTCACGGCCGTCGGCCGCGGCACGGACAACGGGGCCAAGACGATGAAGAGTCCGCGCTATACGCCGTACCATGTGCCGCACCGCACCGAGGTGGCGGGCTTCATGACCTTCCTGCATGGCGACAACCGTTTCTACAACAATATTTTCGTCCAGCAGCGGGTGCATCCCATGCTGCGCGCAGCCTCGGAAAGCGCGGGGGCACAGAGCGAGTGGGACGACATGAATGTGGACGTCGGCACCTTCAAGTTTGACGGCTATCCCACCTTCGAGGAGTGGGACCGGCTCTTTGACGGCTACTGCGGCATGGGCAGCGAGCCGAGCGACCGCTATTACACACATCTTCCGGTATGGGCACACGGCAATGTCTACTTTGGCGGTGCCAAACCCTGGGAGAAGGAAGCGGGTGCCATAGTGGACGAGGGCAGCGAGATTACGCTCTCCCTCACCGAGAAGGACGGAAAATGGCGTCTGGAGACCAACGTGTTTGCGAAGGTGGAGGGCATCGAGGTCCCGGTCATTTCCACCGAGACGCTCGGTATGGCCTTTGAGCCCGAGGAAAAGTACGAGCAGCCCGACGGCAGCCCCATCACCTTCTCCGAGGACTATTTCGGTGAAGGACGCGGCATGCGCACCATCCCGGGTCCCCTCTCGGAGAGCGAGGAGAAGGTACGCGTCTGGTAAAGGAAAAATGCAAAATCGGTCGAATCAGGTCGGATTCAGGCCGGGTTTTCCATGGACAATCCCTCCCGGGTGGGTTATCATGACGCTGCCTTGAGAAAGGCGTCATACGAAACGATACATGCGAGCTACTGCGCAGATACGATACGCAAGTGGCTCGCATTTTTGTGTCGCGAAAACCCGAAGGAGGATCATCCCATGTCCGAACAACGCTCCAATGCCTTCCTGATTGAGGAAAAACCGGGGAAGCTGATGCGCAAGTATGCCGTCCCTTGCATCATCTCGCTGCTCGTCGCAGCCCTCTACAACATTGTCGACCAGATCTATATTGCCAACGCGGATTATCTGGGATCCTTCGGCAATGCGGCCAACACGACCGTATTCCCCATGACCGTGCTTGCGCTGGCCATCGCGGTGATGATCGGTGACGGAGCCTGTGCCTTTGTCAGTATCTGCCTGGGCTCCAGGCGCAACGAGGATGCGGGAAAGACCATCGGAAATGCCGTAATATTGACTGTTGCGTCCTCTGTGGTTGTAACGCTTCTCTATCTTCTTCTCTCTGAACCCATCCTCACGCTCTTTGGCGGCAAGGTGAATGCGGAAACCTATGCCCTGGCCAAGGAGTACTTCTTCTGGATCACAGTCGGCATGCCTTTCTACATGTTCGGACAGGCCATGAACCCGATCATCCGCTCCGACGGAAGTCCGCGCTTTGCCATGATCTCCACCCTGGCAGGCGCCTTTGCCAACATCCTTCTGGACTGGGTGTTTATCTATCCGCTGCATATGGGCATGATGGGTGCGGCAGTGGCCACGGTGATCGGCCAGATCATCACGGCGTTGCTTTCCATATGGTATATGTTCCATATGAGGGCCGTGAAGCTGGAGCGCAAGAGCTTCGGACTGTTCGGCAATCTGATGAAGAAATTCCTGGCACTGGGTATCACCAGCTTTCTCTCCCAGGCTTCTCTGGTGGTCTCCATGGCCGCCGTGCAGAATGCCTGCACGCGCTATGGTGCGCTTGATCCCATCTTTGGCCAGGAGGGACTGACACAGATTCCTCTGGCAGTCCTGGGCATTGTCATGAAGTTCTTCCAAATCGCCATCTCGATCTCCGTCGGTCTCTCCGCCGGCTGTATCCCGATTGTCGGCTATAACATCGGCGCGGGCAGAAAGGACCGCGTAAGGCAGCTGTTCACCTATCTCCTTGCCAGCGAGGCGATCATCGGACTGATTGCCCTTGTGATTGTCGAAGTATTCCCCAGGGGACTCATCGGGATCTTCGGGGCGGCCAACGAGAGCCAGTACTATACCGACTTTGCGGTCCGCTGCTTCCGGATTTACCTGTGCCTCATGCCTCTTGCCATGGTCAACAAGGGAACATTCATCTTCCTGCAGGCAGTGGGCAAGGCAAGAGAATCGATGCTTCTCTCACTCATGCGTGAGATCGTCTTCGGGGTTTTCCTCCCGATCCTCCTGCCCATGGTGTTTGCCCTGAACGGTGTGCTGTATTCCTTCCCGGTGGCAGATTTCCTGACTTTCCTGTTTTCGTTTGTCATCATATTTCGCACCTACAAGGAGCTGAAGCAGTAAGCTTCCGCCCGAGTATTCAAAGAGGTCGGCGCCAGAAGTGGTACCGACCTCTTTGTGTCTTCATGTATCGTTGGAAGTGTTGGTGTATAGCAGGAGGCACCAAGCAAACAGGGCGCTGGGACACTGCATGCGTCTTTTTTCAGTCGGATCACACGATAAAGCTTACCGTTCCCTCGATACCTGAATCCGTCCATGCGCGCAGCACAACCTGCCCATGGCCTCCCTGCATTCTGAGCAACACGCTTGCCTGCCCCCGGTAGAGGGGAATGTGCGAGGCATGAAAGGGAACGTGACAGGCCATGCTGCCATTATCCACTCCAACAAGATCGCATGGTCCTTCGAGTGCAAAGTGCACATCTTCTGCAGCGCGGATTACACGCACATTCTCTGCATCTTCCGCCTGAATATGCACAAAGAAACAATATCCTTTAGCGGCGTTATCGGGGAGCTTTGGCATCCGCAGCGCAAGATGAGCCAATTTCCCGGGTGTTCTTAGCACATGGGAGCAGACTTCTTTGTCACCTATGTAGCCTGCAACGCGTACACTGCCAGGGAAATAT
>JAFUZB010000347.1 GCA_017476845.1 Clostridia bacterium | reverse complement strand
GTGGCCGAGGCGGAAGAAAAGCATTTTGACCATCTGGTGGATGCGGATGATGCGGATTTTCTTGCCCCTGAGAGCATGCGGGAGGCCTTTGACAGACATCTCCCACATCCGCCGAAGTGCCCTGCGGGCTATTTCCGCTGCGCCTACCGCTCGCTTGCGCAGAGCTATAAAAAGGCGCTGGAGGAGCTGGAAGCCAACACCGGACGGCAGTACGACCGGCTGTATATTGTCGGCGGAGGCGCGAAGAACGCATTCCTCAACCGCCTGACGGAGGAAGCCACCGGCAAGAAGGTCATCGCGCTTCCGATTGAAGCCACGGCGCTCGGCAACCTGAGGATTCAGCTGAAAGCATAAACGTTTCGGGGAAGGGAACTGCTGGTGTGCAGTTTCCTTCCTTTTTCCTGTGTGTGCGTGGGGCTGATGGACGCAAAGAAGGCAGCCGGCTTTTCCGGCTGCCCCAAAGGGAAAACGATTCAGCTTACGGGATCATGGAGAGGGCGCCATAGAGGATGGAGTCATCCCCGAGCGCGGCTGCCTTGAGCTGGACGGTAGTGCGGATGCTCGGCATGCAGTACTTGTCCACCTCCGCGGAAATCTTGCCGAGGAACAGATCACCCAGCGCTTCCATGATGCCGCCGCCGTAGACGACGACATCGGGGCTGAAGGTGTTGATCATATTCCCCGTCGCGATGGCCAGATAGTGACAGGCCCGGTCGACGGCTTCCATGGCAACGGCATCCTTTTCTGCCAGTGCCTTCTTGAGGGCGCGGCTCTTGAAGACGCCATTGTCGATCTGCGAAGCCAGGGGTGTCTGTCTTCCGCGGGAAGCCTGCTGGAGGATATAGGCGGACATGCCCTTCTTGGCGGAGAAGGCCTCCAGACAGCCGCGCTGGCCGCAGCCGCACAGCGGGCCCTCGGGCTCCAGCACCATATGCCCGTATTCGGCGGCCTTAAAGCCGGTCCCGGTGAAGAGCTTTCCGTTGAGGATGAGACCCCCGCCCATGCCGGTTCCGATGAAGAAGCCGACGACGTTGTCATAGCCCTTGCCAGCACCGTAGGCATGCTCGCCGAGGACGCCGACGTTGACGTCGTTGCCGATATAGAAGGGCACACCGAACCTGCTCTGAATGGGCGTGCGGATATCGTAATCGCGCCAGGGCAGGTTGGGCGAGAAGAGGACGATGCCGGTATCCTGATTGATGACGCCCGGGGCGCCCGCGGAGATGGCGTGCACCTGGCTTTTCTTAATCCCGCTCTCCTTGAGCATCTCGTCGACTACGCTGATGATAACCTGCTCGACATTGTCGGCGGAATCGCCGCCGGACTTGGTCTTTTTCTTGAGCTTGTAGACAATGTTGTTTCCGCTGTCAAAGATGGCACCGAGTGTCTTGGTGCCCCCGATATCCAGACAGATGTTGAAAGTCTCAGCCATGGAATCCCCTCCTGCATAGGATATGATAGATGATGTTGTCGGTGTAACGAGTATACCAGAGATGACACGCGGATTGCAACGGTGCAGGAAGGCGTGGGGAATGCGGAGGGTCTACTTCCGCAGGGCAGGGAAGCAGCAGAGCGCTTGCGTCCGGGGAGAGGGTGCGCTACAATCCCGGCGAAGTACACAGAAGGGGAGACCATTGCCTGATGAAGAAGAAGGATATCCTGCAGGCCGTCAAGTTTACGCTCTTTTCGATTTCCGCAGGGCTTGTGCAGCTTGCCAGCTTTGCGTTTCTGCACGATGTGCTGCATCTGTCCCAGTACTGGTTCAGCTATCTGCCCTCGCTTGTGCTGAGCGTTTTGTGGAACTTTACCTTTAACCGGAAGTTCACCTTTCATTCCACAAGCAATGTTAAGCGGGCCATGCTGCTGGATGCCCTGTACTATCTCATTTTCACCCCGCTCTCCAGCTGGTGGGGGCAGCTGCTCTCCAATGCCGGTGTGCATGACTGGCTGGTGGAGGGGATCAACATGGTCATCAACTTTGTCACCGAGTTTTTCTATCAGAAGTTTGTGGTGTTCAGGGATGCCCTGGAGGGGGAAGAGAAAGCGTGAAGTGGCTTAAGGTTTTCGCGGGCAGCGTTCTTGCGGGACTGGCCATAGGCCTTGGCGGACTCGTCTATCTCTCGGTGGAAAGCAAGGTCTTAGGCGCCTTTCTCTTTTCGGTGGGCCTATTCACTGTGTGCACGATGGGGCTTTCCCTCTTTACCGGGAAGGTGTGCTATGTCTTTTCCGAGGATAGGAGCTATGCGCTGTCCCTTCCCGTCATCTGGCTGGGAAACCTTGCAGGCACCGGGCTTACGTCCCTGTTTGCGTCGCTCACGCGCGCCTATCCGGCCCTGCAGGAAAAAGCCCTCGCCCTATCCCAGGTGAAGACCGGGGACAGCCTTTCCAGCCTTTTCTTTTTGGGTGTGCTCTGCAACGTGTTCATCTACATCGCCGTGGATGGCTACAGGAGTATTCCGCAGGAGATCGGGAAGTATCTTGCGATCGTCTTTGGCGTCATGGCCTTTATTCTCTCCGGAACCGAACACTGCGTGGCGGATATGTTCTACTTCTGGATGGCAGGCGCCTGGAATCTGCGGGCCGTACTATGTATATTGGTGATCACCCTTGGCAACTGTGCAGGCGGCGTGCTTTTGCCGACGTTAAGGAAAATCCAACAGGGATAAGCGAAACAAAAAGAAACGGTAGTGGCGCAGGCCACTCCCGTTTCTCTTGTCCTTATTCTACCTTGGTGAAGGCATCCTTGCCCAGACCGCAGGTGGGGCATACCCAATCCTCGGGAACATCTTCCCAGGCGGTGCCGGGTGCAATACCGTTATCCGGATCGCCCTCGGCGGGATCATAGACGTAGCCGCAGGGGCACTCGTACTTATCCATGTTGCGAGACTCCTTTCCACTCAACTTTTGGGACAGGGGCAAAGACCTGCGCCTGTCGCTGAAACGTATTGTAGCAGATCCGGTGCGAAAAGCAAAACACGCAGCGGTTGGGACACGGTTCCCGTTTTGTCTTTCAGGTAACGCAAAAGTTCATACAGAGTTTACAGAGGAAAGGCAGACTGGAGGGTGCGGACATGTCCGCACAGGAGGATAACATGGCAGGTAAGAAAAGAAAGCTGAAAAAGGGCTGGATCGTCGTGATCGTCCTTGTGATTGGATTGGGGGTGCTCGGGTTTCTTCGCACGAGAAGCTCCCAGGAGCACAGCTACAGTGAGACGACTGCAGCCTACGGGAATATCCGGGTGACCTTCTCCTTCACAGGAGAAGTTACTGCGCCCAATGTACAGACAATCCAAAGCCCTGTGAGCGCAGGGGTGCGGGACACCTACTGCGAGGTGAACTCGATCGTCCACAAGGGGGACCGGCTGGTGAGGCTCGATGACGGAACCCTCCTTAAGGCAGAGATGGACGGCGAACTCACCCAGCTTGCCGCGAAAAAGGGCGACTATGTGCAGCAGGGAAAGACCTTGTGCACGATCATGGACCTCAGCCGCCTGGAGGTGGAGATCTCGGTGGATGAATACGACATCGGGGCGATCGCGGTAGGCAAGGAAGTGGATGCCCTGGTGACGGCGACCGACCTTCGCTGCGGGGGCGTGATCACGGCCTTCAACAAGCAGGCCAACCGCACAGGCCAGATGGCCTACTATAACGCGACCGTGCTCCTGGAGAAGACGGAGGGCATTCTCCCGGGAATGCAGGTGGAGATCAGCCTGGTGAAGGACGAGGCGGACAATGTGTTGCTGCTGCGTCAGGATGCTTTGCAGTATGACGACAACAATCTCCCCTATGTCCTCGTGTCCGACGGCCAGAAGGGCTATGTCCACCGCCCTGTGACGGTAGGGGTTGCGGACGGGACGCAGGTGCAGATCCTCTCAGGGCTTGCGGCCGGGGAGACGGTCTACTTTACCGACCGGACAGGCAATATCTTCTTTGTCGGCATGCAGAATCGGGGAGGGAGCCGCTGATGTCCCAGGTCTACTTCTCCATGCGCGACATCGTGAAAACCTATCACGTGGGGGATGAGGACCAGATGGTGCTCAAGCACGTGAACCTGGATATCGAGGAGGGCGAGTTCCTGTCCATTCTGGGCCCCAGCGGCAGCGGCAAGTCCACGATGATGAACATCATCGGATGCCTGGATACCCCGACCTCCGGGGAATACATCCTGCGTGACCGCTCGGTGGGCGACTTGGACCAGCATGCGCTGGCGCAGATCCGCTGCCACGAGATCGGGTTCATCTTTCAGCAGTTTCAGCTCCTGCCCAGACTCAATGCCAGGCGGAACGTGGAGCTTCCCCTCATCTATGCGGGCGTGGGGCGCAGGGAACGGTTGGAGATCGCCGAGGAGATGCTCAGGAGAGTCGGGCTGGAGGACCGCATGGATCACTTTCCCAACCAGCTCTCCGGCGGACAGCAGCAGCGCGTGGCGATTGCGCGCGCCCTTGCGGCCAATCCCACGATTCTCCTGGCCGATGAGCCCACAGGCGCACTCGACCAAAGCACGGGCAAACAGGTCATGGCGCTCTTCCATGAGCTCAACGATGAGGGAAAGACCGTCATCATGATCACCCATGACATGAACATCGCGCGCCACGCGCGAAGGGTCGTCAATATTCTGGACGGTGTCCTGTCGGAGGGGGCGAGCGAATATGATTAAGGGCAGCCTTTCCATGTTCCGCGAGAACGTCTCCATGTCGGTATCCAACGTCCTGCACAACAAGATGCGCTCCTTCCTGACGATCCTGGGAATCATCATCGGGGTGATGGCGGTCATTGCGATGATCACCACCGTCTCCGGGGTGACCGACGAGATCACGAGCCAGTTTTCGGCGATGGGCTCGGATAAGTTCAATGTGACCGTGCGCGGAACGGCGCTGCGCCCGGGGCTCACGGAGGCACAGGTGGAGACGCTGGGAAAGCTGGAGAATGTCTCGGGCATCTCGATTTCCACCTCCTCCACGGTGCCTGCCAAGCATGGGGACAGCTGGGTGGAGGACGTCATGATGGATGGGCGAAATGCCGTCTATTTCCGCTCCAATCCTGCCATGCTTAGGCGGGGGAGACTGCCCGACAGCCTGGACGAAGCGCAGGAAAACCGGGTGTGCGTGATTTCACCCGACCTCGCCCAGTCCCTGTTTTTCGGGGAGGACCCGCTCTATCAGGAGATCATACTCGGCGGACATACCTTCCGGGTGATCGGTGTGCTCTCCGATGACGCGAGCGCGGACCTGTTCTCCCAGGCGATGGGCATCGGGACCGACAAGCGGGTAATCATCCCGTATACCACGGCCCTTCGGCTTTCTGGCAATGTGTACATTTCCTCCCTTGAAGTCTATGTCGAGGATACCGAGCGCATCAGCGATAAGATCGATGACTTCAAGACAGATCTGGACGGAATGTTCAATAACCATGACAACACCTCCACCATCATCAATATGGCCAGCCTGATGGATTCCATGTCCATGGTCACCGGGATGATGACGACGCTGCTTGCGGGGATCGCGGGCATCAG
>JAFUZB010000346.1 GCA_017476845.1 Clostridia bacterium | reverse complement strand
TTTATGCAGCCCGGAAAGGCAGGGGAGGCCCTGCCGCCGGAGGAGACCTGGCTGAGTGACCTGCAGGTCAGGGGCAAGCGCCAGGGAAGGCTTTCCGTCTTCATGAAGGGCGGACACAACGGGGAGGCACACAATCATAATGATGTGGGCACCTTCATCGTGGCGCGCGACGGGGTGCCGGTCATCGTGGACATCGGCAACATGACCTATACGGCCAAGACCTTTTCCTCCGAACGCTATACCCTCTGGAACACCAGGAGCCGCAACCACAATGTGCCGCTCATCGGTAACTTTGAGCAGGCACCAGGCACGGAGTACCGCGCTGAGGTGCTCTCCTCGAATCCCTTCCTGACCTTGGAGATGGCCAAGGCCTATCCCAAGGAGGCTGGTGTCCTGACGCTCCAGCGTGACCTGCGCCTGATTCAGGGAGGGCTCCGGCTCATAGACCGAATCGCGCTTAAGCAGCCCCTGGATGTGACCGAGGTCCTGATCTTGCAATCACCTCCGGAAGTCCTTAAGAAGGGCACAATTTCTCTCGGGCACGGGCTCACGCTCACGTACCCTGAGGAAATGAACGTAGAAGTCACCGAGCTCCCGGTGACGGATGCGCGGCTGTCCCGCGTCTATACAGCGAGCCTCTGGCGCCTTGCGCTTCGTGCGAAGACCGGGGCAGAGCACACAATTGAGCTCACGATCAAAGAAGAAGATTGAGGCAAAAAGATGGCAAAGATACTCCTGGTGGAGGATGATATCGCGCTCTCCGGGGCGCTCAAGTCGCATATGGAGAAATGGGGGCACGAGGTGCTTGTGCCCCAGGATTTCCAGGACGTGATGGCCGCCTTTACGGCCTTTTCGCCGGAGCTGGTGATCCTGGACATCATGTTACCCTTCTTTAACGGGTTTTACTGGTGCGAGCGGATACGGCAGGTTTCCAATGTCCCCATCGTCTTTCTCTCCTCCGCCTCCGACAACATGAACATTGTCATGGCTGTCTCCATGGGCGGGGATGACTTTATCGCCAAGCCCGTGGAAACGCAGGTCCTCATGGCCAAGCTGCAGGCGATGCTCCGCCGCGCCTACGCGATGCCCGGGGAGAAGAATGTGCTCAGGTACGGGGAGGTCGTGTTGGATCTGGGCACGGGCAACGTGCTCTACGGTGGGGAGACGATTGAGCTGACGCGCAACGAATTCCGTATTCTGGAGCTGCTCATGACCCATGCGGGGAGCGTGGTGAGCCGGGAAGCGCTCATGACGAGGCTTTGGCAGATGGATATGTATGTGGAGGAGAACACACTCACCGTCAATGTCAACCGTCTGCGCAAAAAGCTGGAGGCGCATGGACTATGTGACCTCATCACAACAAAGATCGGAAGTGGCTATCTGCTTGGCACACCATCCGGAAAATGAAAGACGGGCAGGGTTGGGGAAATACCTGCGGGAAAAGCGCATGGAGCACGTCGGCTTTCTCCTCTTTGCCCTCCTGTTTCTTGTGATCTTCCTTCTCTATGCCCTCCCCATGGAACCCTATGTCTACGGCCTCCTTCTGTGTCTGACGGCCCTTTTGATCCGCCATGCGCTCGGCTATCACGCGTGGCGCGGGCGCCACGCCCAGCTGGTGCGGGTGGCGACGGACCCGGCGACACTTCTTAGCGAAGCACCCGAGCCGCAGACGCTCTCGGAGGCGGAGCTACTGGATATGCTCACCGACATGAAGGGCAAGCTGGACCAGACGGTCTCCGCGTGGGCGAGCGCGGACAGGGCAAGCCTGGACTACTATGCGACCTGGGTGCACCAGATCAAGACGCCGCTTTCGGTGATGCGCCTGCTCCTCCAGGAGAGGGATACACCCGAGAGCCGGCGTTTGCTCTCGGAGGTCTTTCGGACCGAGGAATATGTGCAGATGGTCCTGGGCTACATGCGCCTGACCTCGGGGGAGACGGACTATGTGTTTGAGACGATCGACCTGGATGAAGTGCTCCGGGAGACCATCCGGGACTATGCACCCGTCATGATTGAGCGCCGTCTCTCCGTCAGGTTCGCCCCATCCGGGGTGAAGGCGCGGGGTGACCGCAAGTGGCTGCGCTTTATCCTTGACCAATTGCTCTCCAACGCGATCAAGTACACAAGGAAAGGGTACATCGAGCTTGGCGCGGGCACGGAGCCCTGCGTGTCTGTCACGGACACGGGGATCGGGATTGCCCCGGAGGACATTCCGCGCCTCTTCGAGCGCGGCTTTACGGGCTACAACGGGCATGCGGACAGGAGATCGACGGGCCTTGGACTCTACCTTGCGGGAATGGCAGGGCGTGCCCTGGGCTGGAGGATCGAGGTCATCTCCGAGGTGGGAAAAGGGACCACAGTAACGGTGCATATGCCCGAAACGAAGATGAGTATGGACTGACGACGCGCCCTTCGGTCTCCCCTATGTGACGGGGAGGACGGAGGGCGTTTCCTGTCACGGGGAGGAGGGAGACATGTGACAGAATTGTCACGCGGGGCGCGGAAAATGTCACGCCTTTGGATGTTGCCTTTCCCTTCATGCTGGTAAGCTTTCCTGCGTACCCGGTACAGGAATTGCAGTCAGGAGGATGCCCTATGGCAGACACTATGGAAAAGACAGACAACACGATCCTGGAGGCGAAATGCCTTCGCAGGGTCTACACCTCGCGTTTCGGCGCACACCCGGTGACGGCACTGGACAATGTGTCCTTTGCGGTGACCGAGGGCGAATACATCGCGATCATGGGAGAATCGGGCTCGGGCAAGACGACGCTGCTCAACATCCTGGCGGCCATTGACCGTCCGACGAGCGGACAGGTGCTGCTGGACGGCCGGGACATGACCACCGTCTCCGAGCAGCACCTGGCGGACTTCAGGCGGGAGCGCCTGGGCTACGTCTTTCAGGATTTCCAGCTGCTGGATACCTTCACGCTCCGGGACAACATCTTTCTTCCTCTGGTCCTCTCCGAGGTAAAGCCGGAGACGATGGAAAAGCGCCTTCGCCCCATTGCGGAAAAGCTGGGGATCTTGGATGTCCTGGGCAAGTACCCGTACGAGGTGTCGGGCGGGCAGAAGCAGCGGGCGGCGGTTGCGCGTGCACTCATCGTCTCCCCGCGCCTGATCCTGGCAGATGAGCCCACCGGCGCCCTGGACTCACACGCCTCCGGGCAGCTGCTGGACACGTTTTCCGAGATCCACAGGGAAGGGCAGACCATTCTCATGGTGACCCACTCGGCGCGGGCCGCGAGCCGCGCAGGCCGCATTCTCTTTATCCGCGACGGGCGGATCTTCCACCAGCTCTACCGCGGGGAGTGCACGGATGAGCAGCTCTATCAGAAGATATATGACACCCTGACACTGCTGTCTGCGGGGGTGGAGCGGACATGAGGCGACGCGGCTTTTTTGCACGGCTTTCCGTGAGCGGCATGCGAAAGAACGGAAGGCTGTATGTGCCCTATGTGTTCTCCTTCATTCTGTCGGTGGCGATGTATTTCATCGTATGCTACCTGGCCTCCGGTGTTCTCAAGGGCCGGATGGGCGGGGGCTATACCATGACGACGATCATGGAATTCGGCCGCCTGGTCATGATGCTCTTTATCGCGGTCTTTCTCTTCTACACCCATTCGTTCCTGGTGCGAAGGCGCCTTTCCGAGTATGGTCTCTACAGTGTGCTGGGAATGTCAAGGCGCGGGCTTTCACGCCTTGCCCTGTGGGAAAACGGGATCGTATATGGGATCGGCCTGGCCTTCGGGTTGGTGTTGGGGCTTGTCCTCACCCGCGCCTCCGAGCTCTTTCTTGCGCGGATGACGCGAAGCGAGACGCCGCCGATCCTTTGGCCGGACGGACGCGTGTTCCTGGAGACAGCCCTCTTTTTTGCCCTTGTGTCCCTGCTCCTGTGCGCGGATACAATCCGGCGCCTGGTCTTCAAGGGAGCGAGGGAGCTGATGCGGCAAAAGGAGAGCGGGGAGAAGCCGCCCAAGGCCAACTGGGTGATTGCCCTCCTGGGATTTCTCTGCCTGGGCGCAGGGTACGGGCTGTCGCTTCAGGCACGGAATGTACTCAGCGCCTTGCAGAGCTTTGCCGTTGCCGTCCTCTTTGTCATTGTCGGCACCTTCCTTCTCTTCTACGCAGGGAGCGTGATGCTCTGTCGCCTCCTGAAGGAATGGAAGTCGTTTTACTACCGCACGGCGAACTTCATCTCCGTATCCACCATGTCCTTTCGCATGCAGCGAAATGCCATGGGTCTTGCGTCCATCTGCATTCTCTCCACCATGGTCCTGGTCATGCTCTCCTCCACGCTGAGCATGAATATCGGGATCGACGATGTGATCCGCACGCGCTATCCCAGGGATATTGTCATAACCACGGAGTTTGACCCCGCTGTCGGCTTTGACCGGGAGATGGAGGAAAAGCTGCGCACCCTCGTGGCAGACCATCTTTCCGAGGAAGGGGTGAGCGCTGCCAATATCGCCCAGACGGAGGAGCTCGCGCTCACCGGAATCTGGCACGGGGATGGCACGTTCAGCCTGAACCCGGACGACTCAAGTCTTTCGGAAGGGGCTTTCGTCATCTATGTGCGCGTCGGCGAGGGGGAAAAGCGTCCAGAGGCGGGGTGTGCCTTCGCCTTCACGCTGGAAGCGGATTTTGTCACCCGCACCCTTACCTTCGGGGACATGACAGTTTCCCTCCAGGAGATCCCGCGGGAGAAGGTGACGGGCAACATTGCGTCCCTCTCCATCGTCCCGACATTGCACCTCTATGTGCGGGAGGAGGACATGCCGCGCCTCATCCAGGCGGCCCGGCAGGTCATCCCGGAGGAGGGTGTGATCCCGACGTGGAACTATATGTTCGATCTTCCCTACGAAGAGGAGGTGAGGCGCACAGTCTCCCAGCCCCTTCGGGAGATGGCATGGGAGATGCTGCGGGAAAGTTACAGCCAGGGGCGGTACGGCTTGGCCGTCTACCGGGGCAATGAGGAGCGAGAGGACTTCTATGCCCTCTACGGCGGGCTCTTGTACCTGGGGATCATCTTAAGCCTCATCTTCATGTCCGCTGTGGTGCTGGTCATGTACTACCGCCAAGTTACCGAGGGCTATGAGGACAGGGAACGGTATGCGGTGATGCGCAGGCTCGGCATGCGCAGGGAGATGATCCGCTCCACCGTCAACCGCCAGCTTCGTATGGTCTTCTTCGCCCCGATTGTCCAGGCCGGCCTGCATCTGGCCTTTGCCTTTCCGCTCATCGCCCTTCTGCTCTCCAGCTTTGGCATCAGCAATCGGCCGCTCCTGGCACTCATCTCCCTCCTCGCCTTTGTCGTCTTTACGCTGCTCTACGCCCTCATCTACCGTGTGACGGGGAACGCCTACTTCCGTATTGTGGGCAGGGACAGCGAAGACACACAGCGCTTTTGAGAGGGGGGAGAGAGGATGGACACGTTTTTCGCCCAGTTTTATGTGGAGGGCTATCTTCAGGCCCTGCGCGACACCCATGCGGACCTTCCCGATGCACAGGCGCTACTGCGTCACGTGCTCCTGGCCACGGGCCATGCAGGGGACTCCGGGTACCTGAACACCTATGACGGGGAAACCATACGGGCCTTTGTCGAAAAGGCCGCTGAGGCCTACGCTTCCGGGAAGGCACCGGAAATATAAGTGTGAGAAGCACAACATAAAACGTTTCATACCCCGGAGCATGTCTCTCCGGGGTTCCTTCGTGCCATGAAAAAAGGGTGCATCGGAAATCGGGGTGTACAGTCCCGGAAAAACCGCTACAATACGGAAGACCATGTCAGATAAGGAGAGGGACAGCGATGACCGTGAACAATGCACGGCCCGAGGCGATCCAAATCCGGGGCGCACGGGTACACAATCTGAAGAATGTGGATATCGACATCCCGCTGGGGAAGATTGTCGGAATTGCCGGGGTCTCGGGCTCGGGCAAATCCTCCCTTGCGCTGGGCATTCTCTATGCGGAGGGGTCCAGGCTCTTTCTGGAGTCGCTCTCTTCCTACACCAGGCGGGGCATGAC
>JAFUZB010000345.1 GCA_017476845.1 Clostridia bacterium | reverse complement strand
TATCTCATTGATTTCTACGAGTTCCGCCATTCTTTTATTCCATGCAAAAATGGCTTGTGCATCGGCATCATTGAAGCCAGATGAGAGAGATTTTCCGGATTCTATGCGATCCCAGGCTCCCGCCTGTACAAGCTTATAAAGCTTTAGCGCTGCTGCGACTGCTTCCCTGATAGTCCCTTTCTCCGGATAGATAGGCGCTGACCACAGGTCCGGAGCAATCGTGGCGGGAATGGGATGACCGAACAGTTTATTTTCCTTGGGATTGTCATCCACGCCATAAATGCGGCATACAAACTTCCCGTTTGTCTGCTTCAATCCATGAAGAACAACATGATCCGGAATAACCTCATCATGAATATCAATATAGCTCACAATGCTGTGTGGACCCACAGTCGCTTTGCCGTGAATATAACTGACCTCAGCGTACACACCTTCTCCGACGTTTGCCCGTGGTGAAATGACGGAATTATACCCGTTTCCTATGGAATGAACGCATCTGCTCCATCCAAAATCCGCATAGTCATCCACACCGCTGTCCATCAGTCGAAGAACCTCAGATGTTGTCCCAAAGTGAATGAACTTGGCGGGGGCCAGCCGCAATAACTTGAGGTTATAGGAATGCAAAGCATTCCACACCGCCTCGCGGCATGCCTTCAATTCTTCACTGTATTCACCCTCAGGTTTCTCAGAAAAGAAGTCAGTAAGCGTTGCATCGGTCGCTAACGGATACTGAAAATCCCCATAGAGTGACAGCCTAACCTTATTATTGACAAAAGCGTTGTACTTTCCCGGATCGAATATCCCATCTGTACTGATCAGAGAGAATAGAGAATTCAAAACATCCACACCAAACAATATCGCACCCGTGTCGATATCGATGCAGCCTTTCTCGTTAACCGCGCCTACGGATCGAAGCACATCGACTGACTGCTTATGGAGGAATGCTTTTACGTTCCCATCCGCGCCTCTCAAATACACGCCATGGTTCTTCCCGGTCTCAACATCTTCCTTGAATGACACCACCGCTGCTCCACTGCCGTTCCAATCAAGCAGCAATGGATTGAATAAGGGCAGAACATCACCAGATAGGAGCAGCATACCCGCGCTCATTCTGCCTGACACGGCGGACATAGCAATGATGAGCTCGTCAAACAATGTACTGTTCCGTCCATCTGGAAGCACATGCGGAACGGGGGAAAAGAGCTTTCCAAGCGCACTGTATTGTGGCACGCGTTTCGAATCTCCGCCGCTGTGAATCACTAGTACTCGCTTGTTTTCCCATCCCCCATGCTCTTTCAACCATTTCAGCACACTTAAGGTCGCCCCGCCGGAACCAACTCTCACCCCGCCCTCATCGGGAACGATCCCTATCTTCGTATGCTTGGGGAGATAGTCCTTTCGGCTTTCGATTTGAAGGGAAAAGCTTTTTGCTTGATGATCGTTGCTTGCCGTTAATACGATATAATCCCACACAGGGAAGGTCGGAATGGACAAACTTCTCTTATACTCGTCCCATGCATCTTTGTAACTTTGGCTTAAATATATACTCGTATTCATGTTTGCACGCTCGCTTCTCGACTCTGATCCGCGCTTTATCGCACGCCACTTCCATGCCCAAATTCGTTGTGCCTAAAGAGCACGCTGACTGGCCAGAAGAAAGGACGAAACTTCCTATCACAATCATCCGATAATCGTCAAAGTCAACACACGCCAATACGTAATTTGACGTAGGCCGCGCCTTTCCGGATATTGTGAACTATGCCATCATACAAACACGAAATCACCGTTCCGCTCTCATCGGATTCTGCAGGAAATCCTGGTAGGCTAATTTCAATCCTTCTTCAAGTCCGATCTTATAGGACCATCCCAAATTCTTGGATTTACTGATATCCAAAAGCTTGCGCGGTGTCCCGTTGGGTTTACTGGTATCCCAAACGATATTTCCTTCGTATCCCACAGTACGGGCAACGATTTCAGTTAATTGCTTAATGGTGATCTCAATGCCTGTCCCAGCATTGACCGTTTCATTGCCGTGATAGTTTTCCATGAGAAAAATACAAAAATCAGCCAAATCATCGACATACATGAATTCACGTAAGGGACTTCCGTCTCCCCAGCAAACCACCTCGTCTTTTCCTTCCACCTTGGCTTCATGAAAACGGCGAATCAAAGCCGGAACAACATGACTATGTTGGGGATGATAATTGTCGTTAGGTCCATACAGATTCGTCGGCATAACAGACAGGTAATCTGTCCCGTATTGCGTGTTCAAATATTCACAATACTTGAGCCCTGAAATCTTCGCCAATGCATAGGCATCATTCGTCTGTTCCAGTTCACTTGTAAGCAGATATTCTTCCTTAATAGGTTGCGGGCAGAGTTTGGGATAGATGCAGCTGCTCCCCAGAAACTCAAGGCGTTTGCATTGGTTCTTCCAGGCGCTGTGAATCACATTCATCTCAATAACCATATTCTCATAGAGAAAATCTGCCTTGGCTTGGGAGTTTGCAATGATGCCACCGACTTTTCCCGCACACAAAAAAACATATTCCGGTTTTTCTTGCTGAAAAAACAATTCCACATCCTCTTGACGTGTCAAATCCAACTCCGAGTGCGTTCTGCCGATAATATGCGTGAAGCCCTGCGCCCTTAATCTTCTTTCAATTGCTGAGCCCACCATTCCCTTATGTCCGCAAACATAGATTTTCGCATCTTTATTCATACTTATCTTTCTCCTCTCATCATCAGGCACTTCGCTACATAGGGTAATTTCGACCACGCTAAGCATATGTCGAATAGGTGCCCGTGCGCAACCACCGCTGCCCCTATTGTAACGTTTGATTCGCTTTGGTCCTTCCCACCACGGATGGCAGGAAGGACCAAAGCTTCGTGGTTTCTTTCCTTGGTTCGCGGTATGCCAGTCAACAATCAGCTACCGTATACCTGCTGGCGCATGGACCTTATCACCGGAAAAGGAACAACAGTGATTCTGCCCTTCCGCTGGCACATTCCCTGAAAGCACAAGGCATTTCCATCACTGCCAAGCTTGATATGTTTCAAGAAGCTTGGTTGCCCCAAACCATAGAGATTCAATCATCCTCGCTCATAGCAGCATCCATCACGGCTTCATACACATCGCGAACACATTGACTCCATTCAAAATCACGTACACGTTTTTTCCCGGCAGTAGACATTTTTCCGCGTAATTTTTTGTCTTTTTCCACTTTCTTCATCGCTTCCGCTATTGAATTCACGGAGTATGGATCAATGTATTGAACCGCATCGCCGCCAACTTCCGGCATACTTGTTGTGTTGCTGCAAATCACCGGAGCCCCTGCTGCCATCGCTTCTAAGATAGGTAACCCGAATCCCTCATAAAAAGACGGATACACCATAGCAATGCACCGATGATACAGGGCATTCATTTGATCATCTGTAACATATCCCAAAAATCGGACTTTATTCTCCAGCCCTAGCTGCTTCACTTTATCGTAGATTTCATGATTTAGCCAGCCTTTCCCACCTGCAATGAGTAAGGGAGCGGTTTCATGGTCCTTCGATACCATGCTGTAGGCTTCGATTAATGAGACCATATTTTTCCTTGGCTCCACGGTTCCAACGGAGAGCCAGAATTTATCCGATGACTTGAGTCCAATCTCAGAAAGTGCGGTTTCTTTGTCTGGCTGCGAAAACACTTTTCTGTATCCACAGCGTATCACTCTGATTTTCTCCGGGCGGACATAAGGAAAGTATCGTAAGAAAACTTGTTTTGAATATTCGGAAATAGCCAAGATAATATCAGCGTATAAGGATGCATAAAACACATTCTGATAGCAATTGAAATAGTTGCTGTCGGTTGTATATTCATGATGCTCCAGAAATGACAAATCATAAAGAATATACACGGATTTCGTATGCTGACTCAGTTTGGGTGAAAACGTAAATGATGGATAAAGTACAACATTGGGATATCTGCACATCTGCAGCACTTGCTCTGAAGTGCCTCTTGCATATACATCATTCACTTGTGAAATACTGAGGGCGGGATTCTCATAAGCATACAGTACGTTTGTACATTGCCGATACTCGCGAGAGACAAAAACTTCAGGGTCAAATACTTTTTCAATCCCTGTCAATAAAACATACGACTGCTTTGGAAAAGCTTCCATGATCCCGCGGGTGATGATACCGGACATTTGGCCCACACCCGCTCCATTTTTCTGAAATGCCAGCGAGACATCCAGACCAATGCGCAAATCATGAAAAGAATATGGAAACTTGTCCAACGCTTTGTCAGGATTTAAGTGATATCGCTTATTATATTGTCCGATCAATTGAATGGATGTATTGATATAATCATGAAATCCGGCTTCTGTCGACAAATCATATCCTTTTGTTCTTGCTACAGAATTCGCACTTCCAATCAACCATCGTTCGGAAATGGATCCGGTATCTTCCAATAAGGTGTCCATAATATCAATATGAACTTTATCCACGAATCCCAGTGTTTTATTCTCTGCATAGAGACGAGATTTGGCTAGTTTCTTATGTAAGAAATAAAAATCTTTGTTCTTCCCTAATCTCAGCCACAAATCATAGTCCATAGCAAAATGCCGATCGGGATTTAATAAGCCAACTTCCATCACTGCCTTTTTCCGAAAAAACACGGCAGGTTGGCATAGAAAGCATATCTCCTTTAATATTTCATAGTTCCATTCTTCCGTATAATAATCTTCCAAATAGGAACCATCTTCTTTAACATGATCTGCATATCCGTATACAACGTCTACATCGGGATGCTTCTCAAAAACCTCCATCACTGCCTGAAAGCTTCCAGGATAATACATATCATCCGAATTCAACCATCCGATGATATCTCCCGTTGCGCGTAAAATCCCCTTGTTTACACCTGCAGCTTGTCCCCCGTCCGGTTCACTGACCCACTGAATCTTATCACCGTACGTCTTCAGGATCTCTACGCTCAGATCTTTACTGCCCCCATCCATGACCAGATATTCCATGTCAGGGTAGTGTTGTGAAAGTACACTGTCAATACAATCCTGCAAAAAACGAGCCTGATTGTAAGAAGGAGTTACAATAGATAATCTCATGATTTGTTCTCCATCCTCTTAATTTCCCACATATAATCAACGAGAGCCTTCAAGTAGACGTCTTCGGAAAACTTCTCCAGTTGCTTATCATATGTTTTCATTTTTTGCATGATGATGCTTGGATGACTTTCTACATCTTCCAGTGCTTGACACACGCTTTCCGGATCATAAGGATCAAAGAAAACCGCACAATTGCCTACAATTTCAGGTATAGAAGTAACATTTGAACAAAGAATAGGTTTCCCTGCATTCATCGCTTCCAATAAGGGCAATCCAAACCCTTCAAATAAACTTGGAAAAACAAAATACTTACAGGTCTGATATAATACCGAGACCATCTCATCATCTACATAACCCAAGAAATGAATGGACTGCTCCAGTCCCATCTTTTGAATGGCAAGATGTAAATCATCTATTTCCTCTGTCTCATATCCTGTAAATACAAGATGAAGCTGACTTTCCGGATGCCTAATCTTAAACATGTTATAGGCAAGGATGAGCGTTTTATGATTCTTATGCTTCCAGAAATTGGCAGGATAAAATGCAAACTCAATATTCTCTAGCCCTTTATCTGCCAGCTTCTTTTTGCATTCTCCATCGCTAACGGTTTGCAATCTATCACGAATAGAAAGGTGAATTGTTCGAATTCTATCCTCTGATATGCTGTATGAGTCGATAAATGTCTTCCGCGTGTAATCAGAAATGGCAAACAAATAGCAATGCTTTTCGATGAGATCTTGATAAAAGCGTTCTCTATTTTGAAATTCAGTATCCGTAAAGAAAAACGGCAAATATTTATGCTGAATATCATTGATTTGAGATAAGCACGGAACGGACGGGTCATAATACGTGATGCCGGTAAAGGGACAATACATGACATCCACAGCCTCGCCGATGAGCTCTCGTAGGCTCCGCTTGGTATCAATGATTCTATTCTCTTTTGTATCGTCTCTTTGATCAGTAATGCGGATCAAGTTCCGTTTTACATGATACTCTACTAAACGATGCGGTGCAATCCACCTGGCTATTGGTTTGAACAGCTTTTCATAAGGATGCGTTAATGCAATACGGATATTTCTGAACTGCGTAGCATGTCGAACACAAAAATCATAGATTCCCTGCGGCACAATACCAGCGATATGGTGCTTAACTTTGTGATAAATCTGCACTTTCGCTGGTATGATATTGCTATCATCCGTAATGATCAACGGGGCTGAATGAACCGCGGCATCCGGTTTTTGTGGTTCCTCTTCGACATTAACACATTTGGCACCAAGCTTTTCCAAAAACCGTAAATGCTCAAAATTATCTTGAGATGTTAATATATATATTGTAAGTCCATAATCCTTCAGGCCGCGAATTGTCTCTACAGTTGCAGGCACAATTCCGCCGTTTGATCCATCCTTGCGGTACGGAATCATATCCACAGCTATGGTCAATTGCCTTTCATGTCCTTTTTCCATGCTCATAACGTCCTTTTGCATTAATTTGGTTCGCATGTCAAAACGGGGTAAATGTGCCCCGCACCCCGTAGAAGAGGCTTTTCTGAGCCTAGCCAGACATGCATCGTTCACTTGGCTCAGGGGTACAGATTGAAGCACGTTCAGCGGACATTCGAAAGTCCGTCTGTTAATCCGCCAGTGCTTCTTGGCGGGTACTTCGTTTAGGCACGGAAAACGCTCAAAAGCCCTCGTATCTGCAACACATGCATACCGCAGGGGACCGTAGTATCCCCTGTTTCGTAGAAATATCCGGGAATAAGTGCAGTGATTGCCTGGCAACACATGTGCACCGCATACAGGCCTTCAAGCCATGGACTATGGGTTATCCTGGACGTACCAAAATGGAATCCGACAAACTTCGTGAAATTCAAAGATGCAATCTTCGATATAGGTTTTCTTCATGTCCTATCCATCGTCCGAAGGTCGATCTCCAGGACATCGTGCAGGAGTTTCGGACGCAATTGTGGAAGACGCCCACAGCTTTGTATCTCCCGTACGCAATATCGCGCATGAGATGAGACCTGCAGAATTGTTGCAATGCATGCTTCTGTTAGCCATGCAGGCAATCATCTCCGCATCTATGGGCGAATCAAGAAAGAAACGGCAACAGAAAGCCTATCTTCCCGTCAGCCAAAGGAAGTCTCGGCTTCCTGTTCGTAAGCGAACGCGCGCATACCGGCTGAAGCAGGAACTTCATTGAAGCTCCCTCCCCATATGCATGTGTAGAGGGAGAATTCTTCGACAGACAATGATATCTGTCTGCACAGATAGATAGAATCACTGTCGCGATTGTTTCGCAATCAATTGCCGTCGCAAGCGTGGCTAAATCAGCAATTCTGCAATTTGCAGAGACCAAAATTCCCGATTACTCCTGGCTCCCGCCCTTCGTCAAAGGCGTCATTAATATGCCACAGATTCGATAATAATCCGAAACACACTGGGCGATGACTTCTGTTTCATGCGCAGATAAACTAAAGCCACCTGAAGCATGTTTCATTTTCTCTATTAATGTCAATGTATTCCTTTTTGACTCTGCATGGTCTGCTCTGCTAAGCATGGTTAACATATCCCTAGTGACGTCGGGATCTTCACTTAGGAATCTCCATAATTCTGCTTTGTTCTTTTCTTGTTCTTGCATTGTCATTGGCTCAACTCACCCAGCAATTGTTGATATCTTTGCTTGATTTTTGCACCGCATGCTTCAACACTGTAATGCTCTTCCATCCACTTTTTGCCACGAGCACAGAGCTGTGTTCGATATGCCTCGTCTTCATATAAGCGGATGAGATATTCCGCTCCTTGAGAGATATCCGCTTCAGCCCAGCGATACCCATCTTGTTCATATTGGTATTGCCCCTTGACTGGCACAAGATCATAGTTTACCACACATGAATTTTGGTCGTTCATATACTCGGCATTTGCTGACCAATTTGTGGCAATCGTAGGAACCCCCAGCATCATTGCTTCTGCCATAACCAGTCCAAATCCTTCACTGCGATGAAGACTGATAAACACATCACATAATTGAATGAGCGCATTCAACTTCGCTTTCGGCAATTTTTCCTTGATTAAGATATACGGTATGTCCCCCATCGTTTCCTGAATCATGGCAAGATCCTCAGGCGTTGGGTTGTTGATTTTGATGACCATCACAGCCCGCGTATTCTTTCCTCTAAACGCCTTCGCAAAAGCCTTAATGGCTGCCTGGGGGTTTTTCCTGGCTGCATAACTCCTGGAATCATACATCGTCAAGACGAGAAAGGCATCTTCCGGTAAACCCAGACTTTTTCTCGTAACTCCCGGCTCCACAGGAACATCAATACCATACGGGATAACCTCAACCGGAACACTGGATACCTTTCTTAATGCAGATGCAATGAACTCAGAGGGCGCCCAAAGCTCATTGACATATGGGAGTATCTTTTCCCATTCCTTGGGAATGATTTCCAACTCCCATAACCAAACCCCGATTGTATAGTGAAAATCGAATGTCTTTCGGGGAAATTCAATGCAAGCATCAAACCATTGGTCGGGATTAATATGAATGACATTGATCCCATACTTCGCACGTTTGGATAACCTATCCTTGTAGGAAAGGTCGCTTTTTTCAAGCCAAGTAATAAAATCCGTGTTCAGGAATGCATGGGGAATATCCGCAACCTCAATGGCCTTTGCATACATTTTCACGCCTTGCGCTAGTCCATTTTCAGCCATAAAGAAACCGAACAAGTTGATTCCTTCAGGGTTCTTACCTTTCATATAGGGTGTAGGCAGCGTTCTTACTCTGGGCCGTGGTGTCGTGATATGGATAAGCCACTCTGCACATTTTTTGCGAAAGCCCTCTGGGATAAAATGTGTATACGGCGCAATCTTCCCTAATCCCAAATTCATATTGATTTTCAGTTGTTTTAGGGATTGTCTAATCTTCATAGGTTCCTCAGATGTTAGCTTACATCATCTCTCGATAGTAGTTGAGCGTGTCCTGCAGAATATCGCGAATGGACTCCTGTGGCTTCCACTGTGTATCTTCTGTCAGCTTGGTATGATCACAACAGATCACCGGTGAATCATTGGGACGCATTCGTTTCTCATCCTGCACGACTTTGATCTCACAGGTTGCCATAGCGCATAGCATATCCAGAATTTCCTGGCCGCTATACGTACGGCCGGAACCCACATTGTAGATTTCCCCGCTCTTCCCACGTTCCGCAATGAATCGATACGCTCTTACAACATCCCTGACGTGCGTATAATCTCGACGACTTTCAAGATTGCCTACACATAAATGATCTTGTTTCTTTTTCTCGATTCGTGCAATCCCTGCAGAAAAATCCGCAATAATAAAGCCTTCCCGCTGTCTTGCTCCACCATGATTAAATGATCTTGTCATACAAATCGACATACCATAGGTTGAAGCATACAGCTGGCTGATGTTTTCTTGCGCCTGCTTAGATACCGCATAGGGAGAAGAAGGACTGGTCAGCATATTCTCCGACACGGACCTGCCATCATTCCCTAGCTTGCCATACTGATCCGATGTTCCTACCATTACAATCTTTGCATTTGGCGCGTATAAACGCACTGCTTCCAGCAGATTGACCGCAGCAACCGCATTCATTTCCATGGTTTTTGCCGGTATCTTCCAAGATAGAGACACGTCTGCCTGACTGGCCAGATGGAATATCACATCTGGACGAACTTTCTTTATGACATCGTAAACTATATCTTCTCGCAGCAAATCACAATACAGTGTTTGCGCAGCTTCCTTCAGATCGCCGCCTATGACTTCATATCCATTTGTTTCAAGCTCTGCTCGCAGGTACCCGCCTACAAAACCAAGGCTTCCTGTTACCAGTGCTTTCACTGCTGCTTCGCCACCTTTTCTCTTTTTGCGAGTTGCCAGTCATGTTCGGCCATCAATTCACACAGCTCTTTGTAACTCGTTTTCTGCGGATCCCAGCCCAATTGCGTTTTTGCTTTCGTGGGATCCCCCAAAAGATTCACAACATCCGTCGGCCGATACCACTGAGGATTAACACAGACGATCATCTTCCCCGTTTCATCATAGCCCTTTTCTTCTACGCCAGAGCCTTCCCAATGCAGATTGATCCCGACATACGCAAATGCGAGCGTCGTGAATTCTCTCACGGTATGTTGAACCCCTGTTGCAATGACAAAGTCATCCGGAGTATCCTGCTGCAATATCCGCCACATGCAGTCTACATAATCTTTGGCATAACCCCAATCTCGTAAACTGTCGAGATTTACCAATTCAAGGTGATCCTGAAGCCCTTCTTTTATTCTGCCTGCGGCTAATGTGATCTTTCTGGTGACAAATGTTTCTCCCCGTCTTTCTGACTCATGGTTAAACAAAATGCCATTACAAGCAAACATATGATATGCTTCTCTGTACTCTTTGATCATCCAATATCCATACTGTTTTGCGACGGCATACGGACTGTATGGATGAAATGGTGTATGTTCATTTTGAGGTACTTCCTCTACTTTTCCGTACAATTCAGAGGTTGAAGCCTGATATATGCGGGTCTTTTCTGCCAATCCGGTGATCCTGACCGCTTCCAAAAGACGAAGAACGCCTATCGCGTCTACATCTCCTGTATATTCAGCAGCATCGAAAGAAACCCCCACATGACTCTGGGCTGCAAGATTATATATCTCATCCGGTTTGATCTCTCCGATAATTCTGATCAGGCTCGTCGAGTCGGTCATATCGCCATCATGTAAAGTTAAGCGCTCGTGTCCGATAATGTTCTTAATTCGTTCGGTTGTATCAATAGATGATCTGCGAATCAATCCATGGACTTCATACCCCTTTGCAAGCAGCAGCTCTGCTAAGAAAGAACCATCTTGTCCAGTAATTCCTGTAATTAATGCTGATTTGCTCATTTTTTACTCCTTTATCTATCACGCAAATTGCGCTGAAATCGTGTAAGCCATCTCTATATGTTGGTTCGCTGCGGGCATATCATCTTTCGTGGATAGAAAACTACCTGGGCATACTTGCATGTCAACCGGCTGATTCCCTTGGGATGCCGACAGGTCATCTGCTCCTGCCGCTTTCCCTTGCCAGGTCTTGCGAAGATCACGCCGTAAAATGAATGCGCTAGCATGATGCGCTCTTCTTTCGCTCACGTCCGCATCATGGAATTGACGTCTATAATAGATCCCGTCTTTGCCTGATCGTTAACTCATCCACAATCTGTTTGACGTTCTGCGCCTCACTCTTAGGGCAAACAAGCACAGCGTCTTTCGTCTCGACCACAACTACGTCCTTAACACCTAAAATGGCTATCAATCGGCCTGTGGAATAACATATGCTGCCCTTGCTATCGATAGCTATCGTATCGCCGAGTAAAACGTTCCCCTGCTCATCTTCTTCGTGGAGTACGCTCATCATATCCCAGCTGCCAACATCGTTCCATCCGAAGTCACCCGGAATAACAAGAAGTTCCCCTTGCGCAGAAGCAGGTTCCATGATTGCATAATCGATAGAGATTTTCCGAATCTGCGGATAAATCTCCTGACAAACCTTTTGCTCCTGTGGTGTGCCCATGGCGTCTCCGATGATCATTAATTGATCATAGATGTCAGGTGCATATTCTTTAAACTTGTCTAGAATGGTAGAAGCTTTCCAAACAAACATGCCGCTGTTCCATAAATATTCCTGCGATTTAACATATTCTTCGGCAAGCACGATGTCTGGTTTTTCTTTAAAGGCAAGCACCTTTTTTTCTAGGCTGCTCTCATTCTTTTCATAGCGTATGTATCCATAGCCCGTGGCAGGAAAAGTGGGCGTAATTCCTATGGTCACCAACTGTTCCTGCTTCTCAGCAAGGTCTATGGCATACTGAAATGTTCTGCTCAAGCCAACGATATCACTGATATAGTGGTCGGCTGGTGTGATTAACATCACGCCATCTTCATACTTTCTTGAGATGACCATGGCTGCATAACCGATACAAGCCGCCGTATTTCGGGCACTTGGCTCTGCCAATATGTGATCCGGTAATACTCTGGTGTCGGTCATATGAATCATTGTGGGCGCTTGAATGGCGCTTGTCACAATAAACACATCGCTTCTTGGAATGACGAAATTCATTCGGTCAATCGTTTCATTGATCAATAAATCTCTTCCTGTTAAATTCAAAAGCTGCTTTGGTGTCTTTTGTCTTGAAACGGGCCAAAAGCGGGTTCCCCCACCTCCAGCCATGATGACCCCATAGTGGTGCATATGATCAACTCCGTTCAATAATACTAGGGTTTGAAGCGCAATGCCTGCGCCTTAGCGAATCAACTTTTTGACTCTGGACTTTTTTCGGGGGCTATAGTCGGTGATGTCTGTATACACACAGTGACATTCATTCACCATCATACCGGGAGTGGCATAGAAGCTGGACATGCAGGATGTCAGGTCGTGAACCGACAGTCGCTCACGCGGTCCGAGGTTTTCCTGCAACCCACAAAGTAGGGACCGTTTGACACCAGACATGGGAGTTTCCTTTTGTACGGGATCGCGTATCACGCCGCTTTGCCCGCACATCGGAAAAAACCTACCGAGAACATGTAGCACACTCGCAACAAATCCCTCACTGTGATCATCCACACGCAGATATGTCAGCCCCCGAAAAAAATACAGACCCTGAATTAATCGACCCCGAGATATACTTGGCTTGCCGGAAGGAAAACATGACTTATCCCTGTGATAAATCGCACATTAATCGAATGTTCATTCCTCGCATATTCCTCAATGCCAAGTGAAAATTGATTTTCCTGTATGTATTGTTCAACCAGGTCCAGCGACTTGATTTCGATATCAGGTTCGTTCTTTAGTTGTTCCAATACGGTATTCTCATATCCCATCAATCTCGTCATTCCACTGATTCTAACCGCCCCTAATCCAACAATGAGTATGGCAACCGATAAAGATATAATCAAAGTATTCTTCATAATATTCAACCTTATATTAGGTGATGCACGCAAGGAAATGCAATGAAGCATTTCCTTGCGTGCATGTTAGTACACATATCGCCGAGCAATATGTGATGCGTGTTAAGCCTTAGTTCGCATAGGATACTTCAGGCTCATCAGACATCGTATTCCGTACGACTATGTTACCATTAACAATAGCAAATACGTTCCAATAATTGGAGTACCCAAGGCCTGTAGGAACATTAAATGTCCGGATCAGTGCATTGCCTTGATATACTTCGATCTTGGCACCCGAAGCAGAAATATTGCTGCTTCCTGCATAGTGATGGATATAATAGTAATACGGAGCAGTATTCACTATCGTAAAGGTGACGTTTTCGGGACCTTCGCCGTTCGTATCATCAACGTCCAGGTTGCAAATCAAAACACCGTTATCATATGCATTTTTGTCGCCATAGTACACATGATAGCTGTTGCCTACAGAATCCTTACCCTGAAGATGTGAGTCCAGATCGCGCGGATTTTGACCCCAGGTCAACTTAATTCTATATTCATTGCCAGTAGCAATAGGAATCATAGCGTGGTTCTGTCCAGCTTTAGTCTGATTCGGCAACACCACAATGTTGAAATACGAGGATGTGAATTCCGGCTTTTCGGCGATGACAGTATAGTTACCAATCGGCAATTCGAACTGATAACTTCCTGTACTTGAACTTGTTGTTGTTGCAACAAC
>JAFUZB010000344.1 GCA_017476845.1 Clostridia bacterium | reverse complement strand
TTCGAGCTTTTCCAGGAACGCTGCGACATCCATCTCCTCCCCGAGATAGGTCACCGCGGAGGAGACAAGCGCATCCTGTGCGGCGCTTTCCGCCGCCTCCATCTGGGCAAACCAGCGGGAGAAGTAACCCCTGACCTGGCTTAGGCGTTCGCTCTCCTCCAGGGTGCGCGAGGAGGAAGCGTTGCTTAAGGCGCTGAAATAGCTGTCATCAAAGAGCACACGGTCCGTGAAAGCGGTATCTACACCATTAATAGTCAGCGCAGCGTTCAGGGTATTCCAGGGTTTTCCGGTATTGGCAAGCGCATAGAGCCAGAACACAACGGCAAGGCAGAGCAGAACAATGCCGATGACCTTCAGTACGCCCGCAAAACGATTGAGCCTTTTCATCCCTGTGTCACCTCCGCCTTTGCTGCTTCTTCCTTGGCCTTCATGCGACGGATACGGTCCGTCACAATGGCCGGAGGCTCCACCTTGGGTGCATTGGGATGCAGGAGCCAGGTTGCCGCCTGATGGGTCTCACTGATCTGGAACATGGGCGGCTGCTGCTCAAGGTCGATCTCCATCGCATACTGGTTGCGCGCGGCGAACGCATCGCCCTTGGGCGGAAGGATCATGTTGGGCGGCGTGCCGGGGATCGCGGCCAGCTTTTCCTTGGTCTCAAGGTCCGGCATGGAAGCCAGCAGCGCCCAGGTATAGGGATGACGCGGATCATAGAAGACATCATCCGCCGTACCGTACTCGACGATCTTGCCCGCATACATGACGGCAATCCGGTCAGCCATATTGGCCACCACGCCCAGGTCATGGGTAATAAAGATGACCGACAGACGGCGCTCGCGCTTGAGGCGGTTGATGAGCTCCAGGATCTGCGCCTGAATGGTCACATCCAGCGCGGTGGTCGGCTCATCGCAGATGAGAATATCCGGATTGGCCGAGAGCGCGATGGCGATGACAATACGCTGGCGCATGCCGCCTGAAAACTCAAAGGGATACTGGTTGAAGCGGCGCTGCGGTTCGGGGATGCCGACTTCCTTCATCAGCTCGATAGCGCGGTGCTTGGCCATGGTCTGCGAGAGCTTGTAGGCATACTCGCTGGAGCGGTCCTTGAGCCAGTCCACGAGGGCATTGGCCTGAGCATGAAGATCGGACGCGTTATCGCGCGGTGCGGAGAAATGGTCAATCAGTCCCTGCATGGTTCCCACAAGGTTAGCCTTTGCCTTCTCCATATCCACCAGATTCAGCGGAACCACGGAAGGCGCAAACTTGCCCTTGGCCGTGACCTTCTTATACTTTTCCGTCTCCCTGTCAAAGCGCTTCTGCTCCTTGGGGTTATGCTTGATGCCATAGAAATAGCGGTCAATATAGGCATCCATGGAGGAGCGGAACACATAGGCACGGTTGTCCTTATCCAGGGCAAGACGGTCAATGGCCTTTTCCACCTCATCAGCCGCATGCTTGGCCGAGGCTTTGCACTTGCTCTGGTTCAGTTCCGACGCGGTGAACACCGGAAGCTCTGCACGCAGCACCTCCGCCGCATGCGCGCGTGCCTGGTCTGCCTCCTTGGCAGAATAGGCCAGTGCCTTTTCTACGCCATCCAGGAAACGAAGCATGAATCCTTTGTCGAGAGCTTCCCTTGCACGGGCGTTGATGGACCCAATGTTTTCCGTCTTCGGGTCGACACTCCCGCCGTGGGTCGTGAGATAGCCGATCCGAAAGAAGTTCGGCTGCTCACGCGTGTCGTCTGTAGCCTCGGCAAGGCGTGCGCGCAGCCGGTTGATCTCTTCCGTTAGCTCGCTCTCCCTGTCCATGGTGAATCCCTTGCCCGTATTGGCAATGGCGGAAACCATCTGGGAAAACGCCGTGTCCCCTGCGTCAATCAGCCAGGGATCACGCACACTCTTGTCGGCCTGGCTAATCCGCGATGCGATCTCCCGCACCGCCTTCTCATCCTTCTTCAGGAGTGCCAGATCCATTTCCTCCAGGCTGTCCAGCATACCGACAGCATTCTCTCTGGCATTCTCCCAGCTGTTCTCCAGCTTCACGCCTGCTGTTGTGAATCGGTCGAATTCCTCACACATGGCATGGGCGTCCGACACCCCTGCCAGGCGCATGTTCTTCTCAAGTTCCGAGAGCATATGGTTAAAGCGCTTCTTACCGTCGGCACGCCTCTCCTTGTTGTTGAGCAGCATGGCCTCGGTCAGCTGCTTTCCGATGCGCATGATAGGATTCAGGGCGGAGAGCGGGTCCTGGAAGACCATGCTCAGCTTATGCCCGCGCAGGGTATGGAAGTCCTCCTCGGGGATCTTCAGAAGGTCGCGGCCGTCATAGATGATTTCGCCGTCCTCCACCATGGCATTTCCCGCAAGAATGCCCATGACGGCACGGGTGGTCACCGATTTTCCGCTGCCGCTCTCCCCGGCAATCGCCAGGGTCTCCCCCTCATTGAGATCAAAGGAGATATCGCGGACGGCGCGCACGGCACCGTTGTTGGTGCGGAAGGAGATCGTCAGATGCCTGACTTCAAGTTTCTTTGCCATATCAGTCGTCCGCTCCTCTCAGTGATGGATTGAATGCGTCCCTGAGCCCGTTGCCGAAGAGGTTGAAGCAGATCTCCAGAATCGCGATGAACACGGCCGGGAAAAAGAGAATATGCGGATAGGTGCTCAGATAGTCCTTGCCATTGGAAAGCATGGTTCCGATGGAGGTCAGGGTCGAAGAGGTATCGAGATTGATGATGTGCAGGTAGCTGAGCATCGACTCGGAGAAGATGACACCCGGAATGGTCATGACAGCCCCCGTGATAATGGTGCCCAGGGAATTGGGGAAAATATGCTTGAAGATCAGCCGCCTGTCGCTCGCGCCGAGCGTGCGTGCAGCAAGCACGTATTCCTGGCCCTTAAAGCGGTAGAACTGCGTGCGGACGCGGGATGCAGTACCCACCCATCCCGTGAGCACAAAGGCAAACAGCAGGGAGGGAACCACGCCCACCTTGGCGGCAAGATGCATCTGGAACAGGGTCGCAACGACCATGAAGGGCACGTCGGCCAGAATATCCGAGATGCGCTCCAGGATCATATCCACCGCGCCGCCGTAATAGCCTTCAATCGCGCCGTAGATGACACCGATGATAAAGTTGATGACAGCGACGGAAATCGCGAGCAGGAGACTGAAGCGCGCGCCGACGGCAAGACAGGTAAAGATGTCCTGTCCGTAGACGTTGGTGCCAAAGAGGAACGAGGCATAGAAGCCGTTGATATAGTTGAAGTATTCCTTATAGTGCACGCGCACACGATACCCAGTCTGGTTTTTCTGGGCATAGGTGTAATACACCCCGTTCTCTCCATCCCCGGCGATGCGTGTGGAGGTATATCCGGCCCGCTGGGGGTCATCGGAGGACATATAGTTGGCGATATACTGCCCGTTCTCGTCCAGCTGCGGTGCACCGGTGGTGCCTTGGGCTTCGTCCTTGAGCAAGTACCAGAAGTTCGCCCCGTCATTGCCACGCACGAAATGCTTGCTCAGTGTCTGCGGAAGAGGATAGAGCACCTGAATGCCGGTATCCTCCTGATACTGCATGAGGGCATTGTACTCGTTTTCACTCAGGTTGACGTACACAAAGCCCACCGAGGCATAGCTGTCGGTACGCACGCGATAGAAGGTAGCACCGGTCGAGTCCTGAAAGCTTTCATATACCTTCACGATCGCGCTCTCACCGGTCTCCTGGCCGATGGCGTTGAGGTAGAGGTAGCCGGCTTCACTCTGCTGTTCATTCTTTGCGCCGTCCCAGAACCCGCTTCCCGCAAACAGATTGTTCTTGGGGAGCACCATCTTATAGTAGCCGTCGCGGAAGGCGACCGTGTAATGGGACACCAAAGGTACGATAATGGCAAAGAGAAGCAGGATCATGATCAGGACAAAGGCGACAACCGCGCTCTTGTTGGTGCGGAAACGAATCCAGGCATCGCCGAGATAACCGATGGCCTTGGTCTGAAGCTTCTCGTCATGGATCTCCTCGGAGCGATTGATGAAGGTAAACTTCTCCTTGGGGATATCCGGAATCTGCTGATGCGTCATGCTCTCATCCCTCATTTCTTCGACCCCATCCTGATGCGCGGATCAATAAAACCATAGCTGATGTCAATGACTATACCGGAAACCAATCCGATCAGCGTATAGAAGATATTGAGCGCCATAAAGAAGTTATAGTCGCGGACCGTGATGGAATTGACATAGAGATTGCCGATTCCGGGAATACCGAAGATATTCTCAATAATCATGGAGCCGCCGAGGATACCGATGAATTCGCCGAAGATCATCGGCAGAATGACAACCATTGCATTGCGCATGGCATGCCGGCTGATCGCCTGCGCCTTGGTAAGACCCTTGGTGCGCGCAAGCAGCATATAGTCACCGGTCAGTACCTCCGAGAGCTCGGCGCGCGTATAGCGCGTAAAGCCCGCAATCACACCGAAGGAAAGGCTCATGATGGCAGGGACCATGGAGATAAACATTTTGCCCGAGAACAGGGAGCCCGCCTGGCTGAGCGACGCCAACTGGAGCGGAAACCAGTTGAGCTTGAAGCAGAAGATATACTGTACAAGGAAGGCGTAGACATAGCTCGGCACCGAGATGAAGACCATGACAAGCGTCGAAATCACCGTATCCTGCCACTTGTTCTTCTTGAGCGCAGCGTAGATGCCCAGCCCAAGCCCAAGCGGGATCGAGATAAGGATGGAATACAGATTGACAACCACCGTATAGGGCAGCTTCTGCATCATGACATCCCAAATCTCCAGCCCCTCATACATCTGTTCCCCGACACCCCAGTCCCAGTCGGTCAGGATGTTCTTGATGTACAGGAAGAACTGCACCATGATGGGACGGTTGTAGCCCATCTTTTCTCTGCGCATGAGCACCAGATTGATGTCCTTGCCCATCTCGCGCACTGCCGGGAGCGGCAGGAGCTTGATGAGCACAAAGCACATGATCGTGATGATAAACAGCGTCAGGAACATGAGCAGGATACGTTTGATGACATATTTTGTCATTTTGTCTGCCTCCGCCTTAGGATTTGGTCCGGTCTACGGGAAAGGGCAGCCGATCGCCGCCTTTTCCCGTAAACCGGAACGCGGGCATGAGGGAAACCCTCATGCCCGCGCTGAAGGGCTATGAATCGATCACAGCATTGGGATCAATACACCAGCGTATTGTTTGCGATGTAATCGGCCCATGCGGCGTCATCATAATTGTAGGTAATGAAGTCGATACCGCCGAAGCCCACCAGGGTAAGGTAGGTATCGCTGGCCTGATTGACCTTCTGGGAGGTGAGGGAGGCCACATTACGATAGTACAGGGAAGTGGTCGGGAACCAGTTCATGAAAGCATGCTCGATCGCAGCCACAACCTCGCAGCGGGTGGAGTAGGCATAATCGGCAAAGGCACCGAGCTTTTCTGAGATTACCGGAACGTCCACAACGGCGTTGTTTGCCCACATGGCCCAGTGCTGCAGGGTATCGGTGATTTCACCGATCTCGCCGCCCACGTCAATGGTCATATTGATCGCAGCAGTGTCATAACCGACTTCCATCTGGTTGCCGGAACCGTCAGCGGCATCGCAGTAGCAGCGCGCGATGACACCGAAGGGATCCATGCTTGCGCCGCCCCAGGTGGAGAAGATCATATCGGCACCGCCGGAGTACATGGTGTTGTAGTAATCGGCATCGGGGGTCATGGTCATATCGATCTTGCCCTCGAACTTGGTGCCCTTGACAGCCTCGGTCAGCTGAGCCTTGAAGTAGTTGTACATCTGGACATAGATGGTGTCGCTGTTGTACACGCGGATATCCAGGGTGATATCACTCTCGCCGTCCCAGATCCCGGCTTCAATCGCCTTATCGGCAGCCACGGCCATGAGCTCCTGTGCCTTTTCCATGTTGTAACCGGTCATGGCTTCATAAGCTTCATCCAGGGTAGCATAGTCGCCGCCCTCGCCATAGGTCATGTCGAAGAGCTCAACGAGTGCCTTCTTGGCAGCGTCGCTCTCACGATAGAGGGCGCCGGAGAAGGGATCATAGCAGTACATGTAGTTGAGGAGGCCGTAGCCGGCAGTACCGGCAGCGGTGTAAGCGGTAGCAAAGTCGTTGGCATCCAGCGCGAAGGCAAAGCCCTTACGGAACTCGTCCACAACCAGGATCTGGCTGTTGGTGCCGTGTTCGACGAGCTTGTCATAAGCGGTGGAGAAGGTCAGCTTGGTGGTGTAGCTCTGGGGCTCATAGCTGATATAGTCGCTTGCAGCGTACTTATCCATGTCTTCGGTCTGCAGGCCGACACCGTCGATCTCGCCGCTTTCGAAGGCCAGGATAGCGGTGGCGTGATCGGCGATCACGGAAACCACGATGTTATCGGTCATGTACTGACCCAGATGCTTGCCGTCCTGATAGCCGTACCAGGCTTCATTACGGCTGAGGGTGTATTCCTTGTCCAGCTGGAAGCTGGTGAGCTTGTAGGGGCCGTAGGATACGGTGGTATCCAGACTGCGGCAATAGGTGGTGGTCACAGTGGCAGCCTCTTCTTCGGTGTCCACGGGCTGGCCGTTCTCATCGAAGAAAGACTTGCAGGCTTCGTATACGTCCTTCTTGACCAGGAAGTTGCCGCTCAGGTTGTAAGGCACATAGAAAGCAGCCTCAGCCACAGGAGCTTCCAGAATGAAGTCGATGGTATAATCGTCGATCTTCTTCAGACCCACTTCATCCCAGGTCACAGACTTGGCAGTGCTGGCAACCTTGAGATAATCGGGAGCATAGCTGGCATAGGGAGCGCCTTCCGCCAGATAGTTCTCATAGATGTATTTGGCAGAAACCCAAGCTTCGTCATCCGTCTCATCCTCGACGGCGGCATCGCGATACTCGGTTTCGTCCTTCACGGAGACATACTGCGGGGCAGGATTGCCATCCGCATCGGGTGCGCCCACGACGCCCCAGAAATCCATGTCCAGATAGACATCGGTGCCTGCTTCCAGGAGCGCGGTAGCGCTGTCGGGAATGGCATCATAGACGGTAGAACCGGCATAGAGATAGTTCTTCGCATTGACGATGGAGAACTGTCCGTCATACCAGGAGTCGGCACGGCGGTTGAGCATCTTGGGGTTCAGCTGCTGCTGCATGGAATAGATATAGTCATCCGCATTGACCTTGGTGCCGTCATCAAAGGACACTTCGGGGTTCAGTGCGATACGCCATGCCTTGCCAGTTTCGCCTTCGGCCACGCCGTAGGAACCAACATACTCGGCGGTCACGTCCACGGGCATCTCGGCGGCAGCCTCGGGCACGATGGCATAACCGGTCTTGTCGCCGTTCACCTTGAAGGTGTAGAAACCGGAGATGATGTAATCCGTAATCGCGGAATCATCACTGGTCTCCCAGGACAGCACGTCCCAGTTCATGCTGGAGGTCAGTGCAGAGGTGTAGTCATTGTAGGTGTACACCTTTTCATCGGTATAGTCCTTGCCTTCTTCGCCTTCGTACACATCAGAGGACACCTGTCCGCCGCCGGCAGCCGCAGCTTCCAGCGCGATGGTGCCCGCATTGAATGTGCGTTCGCCAACATCATAGCTCGCCGCAGGAGTGAAGCCTTCCGCCACAGCGGACATGACGCCACTCATCATCGCGAGCGCAAGAACCAGAGCAATCAGTTTCTTCATTTTCTTGGGCTCCTTTGTGATATTTCTATTCACCGCTTGCGCGGGGAACGGCTAAAAAACAAATGCAGCAGCCACCATAGAGTGCTGCAGGATGCATATGTCATGGAATTTTGACGGATGTACCTGATATATGTTAGCACAACCGCGAAATCCTTGCAAGTAGCCATTCTTTCATTGTCTGACTTTGACTTAGTGGCTTGCACTAACGCATGCTACAATATGTACAACTTCCACTCCCCTACCGGATTTTCATGGGAAATGATATACTCCTGTTGTCCGGCCGAAAGTACACTTTTTTCGGACCATGCTTAAGTAAGGAGAAGGCACGGAGTCTTCGTCTCCCTGCCGTTTGATACCATGCATTTCCGCGATTTTCGTCTCCGTCCGTTTCTCACCTATCTGATCTCGGCTTCCCTCTATCCGCTCTATGCCTATCTTTCCGCGGAGAGTCACGCCCTGCTCAAGCTGATTGATGCGCTGACCATCACCGGTCTCGTCTTCCTCATCATCGGAATCATCCTTTCTCTTGTCTATCACGGCGATTTCGATATCACCGAGTATGTGGCCAAGCGCTCCCTTTCCAAAGGAAACATCAAATCCTTCGAAGCCTTTTCCTCCGACAAAAAAGAAGGAAGAGCAGGTAAATTCAATTACCCGCTCTTCCTCGGTCTTATCATGATTGTTGTCTCTGCCATCCTTGGCCGGTATTTCTACTGACCTTACTCCGCAATCTTTGCATACCCTGCAACCTGCTGGGGCGTGCAGTACACGAAGTGACCGGGAGTGATTTCGCGCATCGCGTAATCCGGACCGGTCTTTTCTTCTGTGGCATCCGCATACACAATCGCTTCGCGCTGCTTTTCGATGATCGGATCCGGCATCGGAACCGCGCTGAGCAGTGAAATGGTATAGGGATGCATAGGATGGGCAAACAGCTCTTCTGTCTCTGCGATCTCCACAATACGCCCCAGGTGAATGACGGCAATCCTGTCTGCGATGAAGCGGACAACGGACAGGTCATGGGCGATAAAGAGATAGGTCAGGGACTTTTCATTTTTGAGCTTGTTCATCAAGTTGAGCACCTGTGCGCGAATGGAGACATCCAAAGCCGAGATCGGCTCGTCCGCCACCACCAGCTTGGGCTCCATGATCAGGGCGCGCGCGATACCCACACGCTGACGCTGTCCGCCGGAGAACTCATGGGGATACCTGCTCTTATGCTCGGGCAGGAGACCGACCTCCTCCAGGGCTTTGTCCACCTTTTGCAGGCGGTCGTTCTCATCCTTGTAGAGATGGAAGTTGTACAGACCCTCGGAGATGCAGTACTCGATGGTAGCACGCTCGTTGAGGGAGGCCGCAGGATCCTGGAAGATCATCTGGATATTGCGGATCACTTCACGGTCCTCGGCCTTGCTCAGTTTGCCGGAGATCCGCTTGCCCTCAAAGGTGATCTCTCCCTTGCTCAACTCATTGATGCGCAGGATGGCACGGCCGATGGTCGTCTTGCCGCTGCCGGACTCACCCACCAGGGCGAAGGTTTCGCCCTTATAGATATCGAAGTTCGCGTCCTGCACGGCCTTAAATACATTCTTGCCTTCGCCGAAGGAGATATCCACATCCTTGACGGAAAGCAGCACCTCACGCTCATTCGTTTCCGACATGGAATGCGCCTCCTTTCGACGTCATCCGGGCAATCTTCTCATGCAGGTTATGAATGGCTTCCGGCTTTTCCACCTTCGGTGCGCGCGGATCCAGCAGCCAGGTCTTGGCATAATGGGTATCGCTCACCTTGAAGAATGGCGGCTCCTTCTCAAAGTCAATCTTCAGTGCACGGGGATTTCTCGGTGCAAAGGCATCGCCCTTGATCTTATTATAGAGGGATGGGGGGGTACCGGTAATATAGTAGAGATCCTCACCCTTCACACCCAGCTGCGGGAGTGCAGAGAGCAGTGCCCAGGTATAGGGATGCTGGGGATCATAGAAGATCTCATTGACCGTACCATACTCAATGATCTGGCCGCCGTACATGACGCCGACGCGATCCGCGACATTCGCCACCACACCCAGGTCATGGGTGATGTAGATGGTGGTGAACCCGAGTTCCTTCTGCAGGTCCTTGATGAGCTTGATGATCTGGGCCTGAATGGTCACGTCCAGCGCTGTGGTGGGTTCATCGCAGATCAGGACTTCAGGATGGCAGGAGAGCGCAATGGCAATGACGATGCGCTGGCGCATACCGCCGGAGTACTGGAAGGGATAGTTGTCAAAACGCTCCGCGGCATTGGGAATACCCACGCGCTCCATCATGCTGATGGCCTGCGCCTTGGCATCGACCTTGGAAAGCTTCTGATGCTTCTCGATAACCTCGGTGATCTGCGAGCCGATCGTGCGGATCGGGTTCAGGGATGTCATGGGGTCCTGGAAGACCGTTGCGATCTTGACACCGCGAATGGCGGCCCATTCCTTCTCGGTCTTGAACTTGGTCAGATCTTGTCCATGGTACATGATAGAACCGTTGGTGATCTTACCGTTGGACTCAAGCATGCCTGTAAAGGTCTTGGTAAACACGGACTTTCCGCTGCCGGACTCACCGACAATGGCAAAGGTTTCCCCCTGATACAAGTCAAGGGATACATTTCGAATGGCAGTCAGGTAATTCTCGCGTACCCGGAACTGCACTTCGATATCCTTGGCTGAAATAATGATATCGCTCATGTTATCCTCCTACCTGTGCGTCCTCGGATCGGTTGCGTCAGCAAGCTTCTGGCCCACCACGTACAGAGAGATGGCAATCGCTGCCAGCACCAGCACGGGGATCCAGAACAGATGCGGATAACCTGTCATGAACGACTTATACTGGGAGATGGTACGTCCAAGGGAAGCATAGTTGGTACCAAGGCCCAGACCCATGTACGAAAGGAAAACCTCATAGGAGATCAGACCGGGGATCTCGCGGGAGATATAAGTCACGATGACCGACACCAGATACGGCAGGATGTTCTTGACGATCATGGTGAAGGTCTTCGTGCCCAGGCATTTGCTGGCCATGTTGTACTCACGGTCGCGGATAATCATGACCTGCGTGCGGATAAAGTAGGCCACATAGATCCAGTCAATACAGGTCATAACGAAGATCAGGGAGCCCAATCCCGCACCGAGTACGTAGGAAAGGATCATGGCAAGAAGCAGGTACGGAACATTGGAAACCACGTTGTACACTTCGATCATCCAACGGTCCATCTTCTTGCTGAAGCCCCACAACGCGCCCACCAGGATGCCGACAACCATGATGATGGCTGTACTGATAAAGCTGACGATGATGGAGTTGCGGGCACCGGCCCAGACCACGTCCCAGACCTCATTGCCGATATTGTCGGTACCAAAGAGATGCTCAGCGCTCGGGGGCAGGTACTTCATCTCAGGCGTGTTGATGTTCGGCGCCACAGTGGGATCATACCCGGAATAGGTGGGCTGCACGAGCGCAAACACGATCAGTACGATCAGGAAAAGGGAAAGAATGACGGTTACCTTGCTCTTGAAGAAGGTACGCCACACCGACTTCCAGTAGGAATAGCGCGGTGCAGCAATATGCTCCGACTCTTTCTCATCAAACTCTGCAAACTCAAACAGACTGTCTTCTCTTTCGTCCATTACGATCTACCTGCCTTATCAGTCAATGAAATTCGTGGGTCGACCTTGGTGAGGATAATGTCACCAAGCAGCACAGAGAGCACGGAAATTGATGAGAAAAGGAAGGTCAGCGCAATGATCATCACATTGTTGTACTGGTTGATGGCATTGGGAAGCATCTTGCCCATGCCGCCGACAGAGTAGATAGCCTCTGTAATGATGGCGCCGGTAATGCAGCCTGCGAGCGAGCTCGGAATACCCTGTGCAATCGGAATGCTGGCATTCTTAAAGATATGCCTGCGGAAGATTTCCTTCCGGTTCAGTCCCTTCGCCTTGGCAAACTTGACATAGTCTGCGTTCATCTGGTCCACCACGTAGCGGCGGATCCACAGCATGAGCGAGGAGATCGAAGGAAGGGCCAGAGAGATAATCGGAAGAATCCAACTGCGTATATCTGACGGGCCGAAGGTGGTAAACACGTTCGGGAGACCGAATAATGTCGTGCCCAGATACCGGAAGATGTAGATATATGCCAGGGACGGAACCGAGGTGATGAAGATGATGAACAGCATACCCAGTTTGTCCACCACGCCGTCCTTGTTTCTGGCCATGGCTACACCAATCGGCAGACCGAGTCCATAGGCAAGCAGCAGGGCAAAAATACCCA
>JAFUZB010000343.1 GCA_017476845.1 Clostridia bacterium | reverse complement strand
CGGATACACAATGCAGGTAGACGAAGATGAGCATTATCTCATGTCGCGCGAAGAAATCCTCAACAAAATCACTACGCTCACCGGTGGCAGAGCTGCCGAAGAATTGATTTTTCATCAGTTAACCAGCGGTGCGTCTAATGATATCGAGCAGGCTACAAAACTTGCACGTACCATGGTCACACGGCTAGGTATGACGGAAGAGTTTGGCATGACTGCACTGGAAACAGTGAATAATCGATACCTGGGCGGGGACACAACGCTGGCCTGCTCTGAGGATACCAGCGCACGAATTGACCGCGCTGTGATGAGTATTATTCAGAAAGCCCATGAAGATGCGCTGGCCATTCTGCGCAAGGATGAGAAGATCCTCCATGAACTCGCGGCCTACCTTTTGGAAAGAGAAACCATCACCGGCGAAGAATTTATGCGAATACTGGAGAAAGCAGACAACGAGAAGCAGCTGGAACAGCTCCCTGAATCACCCTTGGAAACCCCGTAATTCACCGTTGCAGCATTTGTCAAATGCTTGACAATGCCATGCACTGCGACTATACTTCCTTTCGTCTGAAGGGAAGTTTTTCTTTTCAGCCGGCATGTATTGCGTGCCGGAAAACGAAATTGATCTGTTATGGCAAATGTCATACAGGACATGGTGAAAACCATCAGGAGGAATGCAATATGGCATATCTGGAAATCATTAGCGTGATTGGCCGCGAGATTCTTGATTCCCGCGGAAATCCCACCGTCGAAGCAGAAGTTATGCTCGATGACGGTACCATCGGCAGGGGCATGGCTCCCAGCGGCGCTTCCACAGGTGCTTTTGAGGCACTTGAGCTTCGCGACAACGACAAGGCTCGTTATGGCGGCAAGGGTGTTCTCACTGCTGTAGAGAACATTAACACTGTAATCGCCGATACCCTCACCGGGATGGATGCTTCTGATATCTATGCCATCGATCAGGCTATGATTCGCGCTGACGGCACCGCAGATAAGAGCAAGCTCGGCGCAAATGCCATTCTGGCTGTCTCCATTGCCTGCGCACGTGCTGCTGCCGCTTCCCTGGATATCCCGCTGTATCGCTTCCTGGGTGGTGTGAACGGCAATCGTCTGCCTGTTCCCATGATGAACATCCTCAACGGTGGCGCGCATGCAGCTAACACCGTCGATGTGCAGGAATTCATGATCATGCCCGTTGGAGCCAAGACCTTCAATCAGGCCCTGCGTATGTGCGCTGAAGTTTTCCATGCTTTGGCTGCTCTGCTCAAGAGCCGTGGCCTTGCTACCTCCGTTGGTGATGAGGGTGGCTTTGCTCCTGACCTGGTTTCTGACGAAGACGCTATCAAGGTTATCCTGGAAGCAGTGGAAAAAGCCGGATATAAGCCCTATGAAGATTTCATGCTCGCTATGGATGCTGCTTCTTCCGAATGGAAGGGCGAAAAGAAGGGTGAATATGTCCTGCCCAAGGCTGGAACGAAGTTCACCTCTTCCGAGCTGATCGCCCACTGGAAGAACCTGGTCGAGAAGTATCCGATCATCTCCATTGAAGATGGTCTGGATGAAGAAGACTGGGAAGGCTGGCAGGAAATGACCAAGGAACTGGGCGACAAGGTTCAGCTCGTTGGCGATGACCTGTTTGTAACTAACGTTCAGCGTCTTTCCAAGGGTATTGAGCTCGGTGCCGGAAACGCCATTCTGATCAAGCTCAATCAGATCGGTTCTGTTTCCGAAACCATTGATGCTGTCCGTCTTGCTCACAAGAACGGCTATACCGCTATCACTTCTCATCGTTCCGGCGAGACCGAGGATACGACCATTGCCGACCTGGCTGTTGCTCTCAACACCTGCCAGATCAAGACCGGTGCTCCGTCCCGTAGCGAGCGCGTTGCCAAGTACAACCAGCTCCTTCGCATTGAGGATGAACTCGGTGATGCCGCTGTGTATCCGGGTATCAAGGCTTTCAATGTAAAGCGCTAATTTGAAATCATGTCAGCAGGGGAGTCGGAAGACTCTCCTGTTCTTTTTGTTCGGAGTTTAACGTTAAACCTTGATCGGTTTCCTATTGACACATTTTGCCACAGCCACTAGAATTATTATACTTTCATTACACGCAGCATTTTCTATTTTTTCTTGTATAATGAAAGGATGAAAATGCATGCGTAAGCTATTTGCACTATTTTGTGTGGTTTTTTTCTGCACTATTTTCTCTTGTGCGCTTGGTGAGATTCCCACCAAGCTTTCTGACATACCTTATTCACTTCCTTCAACAGATCTTTCTACTTCGTTGATGCTATCCAGCGATGCTCACCTCATACTATCTACCAACTGGCAGCCCACCTATAATGACAGCATCATCAACGTAACATTCCTTAATGGTGATATTATTTCACTCTTACCATCCAACAGTGGAACATACCGGTCTATTGGCAAGATATCTTATCATCTGAGTGATGTGGATCTCATCACATTATCTTCGGAAAACGACGAAGGGACATCCACCGAAACGGTGCGTATTCACAATGATGGGGAAATCATTACCTCAGAGATCGAAAACGATCCTTATTTCTTTTCCTATTACGCAATCGAATCTGGAGAATACCAATATCGATATACTAAAGAGCTTGAGAACAGCCCACTTCCCTTGGTTGCCTATTCAGTCACTTTCCACGAGGATGGCTCATTGGTCAGTTACAAAATTCCTTATGGACAGAATATGGAAGTTACTTACGATGCTGAACATACCATGATCAGTTGCGATGCGCTCCTTCCGTACGATGATCTGTCCGGCGATGTATATCGGATTTCCTGGAACGCCGAAGATGAAGCATGGTATCGCAACGGCGAAAGAGTAGATTTTGACGCCTATCCGCCTGGATATTTCGAGGATATTGTGGCCGAAACACCTGCCCCGCTACCCACACCATCTCCGACCACGTCGTCTGAAACCAGACCGACTTCCGCACCTGAACAGACTACTGCCCCGACCGCTCCTCCAACTAAGGCACCCTATATTGTCAAAGCTCCTCCGACAACGGTGAAGGACCTTGAACTTGATTACGATCCTTATAAGCTTTATCACATCGCTGTACAGCCAATTATCAGTGAGGGAAAGATACAAGTCGTTGATAATAACTATAAAGCAGTCAGTGTATATACACAGGATGCAAACGGTAACCGTAGTGAAACGAAAATGATCTCCATCAACGGTACTTGGACTGCCTCTTTGGATACCATAGATAAGGTTGCACTCAAACTGACCAACGCTGAGGGG
>JAFUZB010000342.1 GCA_017476845.1 Clostridia bacterium | reverse complement strand
GGATATATCAGAAAGAGATGAAGCTATGCTGAATGCTTTGAAAATACCGAAAACCAAGCTGGAGGAGTGTGCGATATCTCAAAATCTGAGGATCAAGGGAACGAACCGATAGTTTTAGAGCAACCATTCAGGAAATTTAGGATATGGAGGAGCTCATCGCCGGCCACCTGGCCATCATGGACAGGTATGACCCGGATAAGCACGTACAGCTCCTGGTGGATGAATGGGGCACCTGGTATGACGTGGAAAAGGGCACCAATCCCGGCTTCCTCTATCAGCAGAACACCATGCGCGACGCACTCGTCGCCTCCCTGACCCTGGATATCTTCGCAGGCCATGCGGACCGTCTGGGACTGTGCTGCATCGCACAGATGGTGAATGTCCTCCAGGCCATGGTACTCACCGACGGCGCGGACATGTTCCTCACCCCGACCTACCATGTCTTCAGCATGTACAAGGCCCATCAGGAAGCGGACCTCGTACCGTCCTTCGTGTTCGCCGATACCGTGGGCGGCGTAAAGCAGGTTTCCGCCTCCGCCTCCAAGAAGGGCGATACCGTAACCCTCTCCCTCTCCAATCTGCATGCCACTGAGCCCATTGAGGTGCTCATTGATGCCGCAGGCATGGAGAAAGCAACGGCAGAGGGCGTGGTGCTCACCGGACGCATGGACGCCCACAACACTTTTGACAAGCCGGAAAACGTAAAGCCCGCCGTGTTGGAGGGCATCCGGACAACCAAGCGCGGGCTGCTCGTCACCCTGCCCGCCTGCGCCGTCGCCACCCTCACCCTCAAGGCCTGATGCCCATGGAGGAAAACCGTAAGCCCTGCCGCTGTCTCCTTCAGGAGGCACAGCCGGACCTGGCGCGCGTCGTTTCCGACGTGATTGCCTCTCTTCCCGAGGACGACCTTGCGGATGCCGAGACCCGGGATTTCCGGCTCGCCCGGTGCCTGCAATGCGATGATCTGCTCGACGGCACCTGCCGACTGTGCGGGTGCTATGTAGAGGTCCGTGCGGCAAAGAAAACCATGCGCTGTCCGGCCGTTCCCGACAGGTGGCAGCGCCTGTCCCCATGACATTCACAGAAAGAAAAGGAGGAACACCCCATGTCTCTTACCCCTCAGGATATCGCAAGTATGCTTGATCACTCCACCCTTCAGCCCTTCCTCACCCCCGAGGATATCCGCAAGGGTGCCGAAGTCGCCCTGAAGTACCATACTGCTTCCATGTGCGCACGTCCGTGCGATGTGCCGATCATGGCCGAGCTCCTCAAGGGCTCCGGCGTCAAGGTCTGCACCGTCATCGGATTCCCGCACGGTGCCCATGAGACGGCCATCAAGGTGGAGGAAGCCCGTCTGGCCCTTGAAGAAGGCTGCGAAGAGCTCGATATGGTGATCAATATCGGCAAAATGATCGCGGGTGACGAAGCCTACGTGAAAAATGAGATCGCCGAGATCGTCAAGCTCGCACACGCCTCTGGGGCTATCGTCAAGGTGATTATCGAGACCTGCTATCTCACCGACGAACAGAAGAAGCGCGCCTGCATTCTCTCTGAGGAAGCAGGGAGCGATTTTGTGAAGACAAGCACCGGCTACGGCTCCAAGGGCTGCACCATTGAGGATCTGAAGCTGATGCGCGCAGCCGTCTCTCCTGCCGTTCGCGTCAAGGGCTCTGGCGGCATCCGTGATCTGGACACCGTTCTGCGTGCGCGTGCCGCCGGCGCTTCCCGCTGTGGCGTGAGTGCAACCGAGAAGATCATGGCAGAAGCCATCGCCCGCTATGAGGCAGGTGAGCTGAAGGAGATTGCCGAGTAAACGGAATCTCACATTCTGATGAAAGAAGGCTTCCCATGGCAGTGAATTATGCCGATGCCGTCGCCTCTGCCATGTACAAACAGATTCAGAGTCGAGGCTTTGCTGCTCCTGTAGATGTGCTCATGGACATCGGTGTTCTGAGCCGACCGGACTACGACAGATGGCGCCGGGGACAGGTCCCGTACCTTGAGAAGGTCTGCAGGACCAACCTAAAGAAGCTCTCCACCATCATGCACGCAATACGCGCCTACGCCCAGAAGGAGCAGCTCAAGCCCTCCTTCACCTATTACAAGAAGATAGGCGGACACGCTTCTGGACCGCTTCGATTCAGCAAGAGCGGTGACAGGCATATCGAGCACAACTAT
>JAFUZB010000341.1 GCA_017476845.1 Clostridia bacterium | reverse complement strand
GTTTTGCCTCTGGATTCTTTCTGGGGCCGAATTGCAGAGATGAGGAAAAAGTAAGAAGAATATCTGCTTTTTTGTCAAACCATCCGAATCTGGATGCTTCACCCGCGCTTGCTGCCGGTGACAGTTATCATGATATTCCCATGCTTAGCATGGCAAAACAGACGTTGCTGGTAAATCCTGACAGGAAACTTCAGACTGCATTTCCGGATGCACCTATCGCCCCATGGTCCTGCAAATGATGGAAAGGAGCTTACCATGCTCTATGTGAAGAAACTAGAAAACGGTCAGGATGCTGCACAGCTTTCTGCTGACAAGGCACTTGTAGGTGAAGATGTACTTGTACGTATTAGCCGGTTAGGATTTACACTGAGCTATCTTCCCTCAGCGTCCGCTCAATGGCGTTCCTTTCCGCCCTCCGACCGTGCTTCCTTCCTCATTCAAACTCCCGGCACGCTTTGCTTTGGCAGTTTCCTGGACGATAAACTCATTGGTGTATGCGCCGTCCGTGTTGCATCTGGAGGTTGGTCAGAGATCCTGGATATTCGCGTTGATGCTGCCTCTCGACGTCTCGGGGCTGGAAAAGCCATGCTGGATGCTTGTCAATCATGGGCCGAAGCCCGTCATACTGCCGGTCTCAAGCTCATTACCACAGATCTGAACCCAGGGATGTGTCAATTCTGTGAGCATGTCGGTTTTAAGCTTCAAGGTATGGACCGCTTTGCACTTGCCATGACCGAATCCGAGCGAAACAAACCACTTGCCCAAAGAGCCTGCGAACTTATTTTTTACAGAACGAACGACAGAGAATAAATTCCCCAGAGAGGAAATATACAATGATGCGCCTTCAAAAATATCTTGCTCTTAGCGGTGTTGCCAGCCGCCGTGCTTCCGAAAAGCTTATTGCCGAGGGGCATGTCATGGTCAACGGACGCCGTATCACCGAGATGGGTGTGCAGATTGATGAGAATCGCGATCGAATTACAGTTGACGGCAAACCGATTCACATGGAAACAGAAAAGCACTATCTGGCCTACAACAAACCCATGGGTGAAGTCACTACGGCCAGCGATCCGGAAGGTCGTAACACGGTAATGGATAAATTCCGCGATTATCCTGCACGACTCTATCCTGTCGGCAGACTTGACTATGACTCTGAAGGTCTGATTCTTCTGACTAACGATGGAGATATGATGCAGCACCTTTTGCATCCAAGTCACGAAGTGCCTAAAAAATACCTTTGTAAGGTATCCAACAAGGTAACGGAAGACGAGATTCGTCATCTTCGCGCAGGTGTTGATCTGGATGGCAGATTAACCAGTCCAGCAGATATTCACCTGGTTCGCTATGAAGCCTTTGCATCCATTGTCCTGGTTACCATTCACGAAGGCAGGAACCGTCAGGTCAGACGCATGTTCGAGGCTATTGGGCATGAAGTTGTTGCACTCAAGCGCATTGGCTTTGGTCCCATTCTGTTGGAAGATCTGCCCCGCGGGCAATGGCGCCGCCTGACCCCGGCTGAAATTCATGCGCTCAAGGAGTTATAAGTGATGTGGGAACTTCGCTCTGCGCGTTTTCTTGCCGCAGATATACGTGAAAAACTTGTTCAGCCCGGCGATACAGTGGTGGATGCAACGCTAGGGAATGGTCATGATACCGTAGCCCTCGCCAGACTCGTCGGTTCCTCCGGTCTCGTGATAGGCTTTGATGTCCAACCCGACGCTGTTTCCAGTACATATGCCCGGCTTCAATCTGAGGGTTTGCTTAACCGTTGCCAGCTCCATTGCGTTGGCCATGAGCATTTCGCAGATTATGTTCATCGCCCTGTTCGGTATGTATCCTTCAACCTCGGGTGGTTGCCCGGGGGAAACAAAGAGATCACCACGCAGTGGGAAACAACTCGTATTGCAGTCTCGTCCGCACTAAACAGTCTCCTTCCTATGGGAGTATGCACTGTTTGCGCTTACCCCGGACACGCTGAAGGAAATCATGAGCGCAGTGAATTGATATCTTTTCTTGCTGGACTGAAGCCACAGGATTTCAACGTGCTACGTCAGCAGTTCCTCAATGCAGGGCCTGGTGCCCCTGAATGCTTTGTGATTCAGCGCCAAACTGGTTGCACCTATATTTACCCATAATCTCGACCGTTTCCAACTCTTTGTATTTCATGATCAAGCCAGGACAAGCCGCAATCTTTCTTCCCAAATGTGGCCTGCCCTGGCTTGATCATGCTTTATATGCCATGACCATACAGGGGCATGCAGCACATCCACCTTCACCTGTTTCCCGCAACGCTCCCGGAAGAGCATCCCCCACTTCCTTCATTGCCTGAATCACCTCGTCCGGATCAATCGGACAGCGTATGCCGGAAAGCACCATATCTGCTGCAGTAAACGCTATGCCGCTTGCTCCGACATTTCGATAGACGCAAGGAACTTCAACAAGTCCCGCCACAGGATCACACACAAGTCCCAAAAGGTTCATGATCGCAAAGGCAGCTGCTTCAACGCACATCTGCGCACTGCCGCCCTCCATCTCCACGAGTGCAGCAGCGGTCATTGCAGCAGCTGCGCCGCATTCGGCCTGACAACCACCTTCAGCCCCTGCAATACTCGCCTGTGTAGCGATGGAAATGCCTACTGCAGCGGCGGTAAAAAGTGCATTTACCGCCACTTCTTCTGATACATTTCTCTCCTCCATATAGGCTAGAACTGCTCCTGGAAGTATTCCGCATGCACCAGCCGTCGGTGCCGCCACTATCTTTCCCATACAAGCGTTGCTCTCTGCAGTCGCAAGCGCATAAGCAATCGCTTTTCCAACGAGGTTTCCGCACAGTGCTTTCCCCGCAGTATAACGCATATATAGCTTGTCTGCTTGTCCGCCGGCCAATCCAGAAACTGAATGTAACTCTGCACGCAAGCCATCCTTTACCGCTTCCTGCATATGTCGCAGCATGCTAAGCATTCTTTTCCAGACTTCATCTCGATGGCTTCCCGATTCCTCTGCCTGTGCCATCCATGCCGCCTCTGAAAGTGGTTTTTGGCCTGCCAACTGTACCCATTCTTTCAGCGTAAAATCCATTTACACCAGCCTCCTATGCAGAAAATGGACAGACTTGACACCCGGTTCCTGTCGAATTATATGTAAAGTATCCGGGCCCGGCACCGCATCCAATTCAAGGATCATCACTGCAGTGCCTCCCTGTTTGTGTCTATATACCTGCATGGTTGCAATATTGATCCTGGCTCCCGCAAGACAGCTTGTAACCACCGCAATCACACCAGGCTCATCATGGTGCTGGATGATCATCGTGTTTTCCGTCCCGGTAAAATCAACCGGCAATCCATCGAGGCTTGTAACATGAATGTTTCCTCCGCCAATGGATGCCGCCTGCATATTCAATGTACGCCCGGTTGTTCCACTTATATTGAGCAGTACAGTATTGGGATGCGCACCGCGAATTGACACTGTGTGAAATGAGATATCCATAGATGCTCTCTGCGCGTATACCAGCGCCTCCCGCATACGTGGATCATCTACGCCAAACCCTAGCAATCCAGATGCTATAGCCCTATCTGTACCATGCCCCTTCCAGGTTTTAGCAAAGGAACCGTGAAATCCCACATCGGCTTTTATGACATCTTCACCGAGAATCATGCGCGCTGTGAGTCCAATCCTAGCCGCTCCTGCGGTATGGGAACTGCTCGGACCAATCATAACCGGGCCTATAATATCAAAAAGATCCATACTCATCTGCTCCTTCAATCATAGCATAAATCACAAAACCCCTGACACAGTTTCCTGTATCAGAGGTTAGTGCGCAGAGTCAGGGATTCGAACCCTGGGAGAGTTTCAGCCCTCACACGATTTCCAGTCGTGCGCCTTCGACCACTCAGCCAACTCTGCATGCTGATGACGTTGGTCAAACGCAACGATGTTATTATAGAATAAGTGACGAGCTTTGTCAATCCGTTTTTTCTCATTTCTCTTTCTATCGATTTTCCCGAGAAATAATGTGGGATGAAACAGATTTCTTGCTTTCATTCGTTGATTATCGGGTTACGATATGTTATGGAAAATTAGATTTCCGTCCAATCATTCTTACTTTTTCGAATCGACCACTTCCATGGTATGTCCTGTTTCATCCCCTCTACTCTGGATATCACGTAATATTACCAATCCCAAAGAATAATCGCTTACCCATTCCTTTTTCTGGCTTTTGGGAATGGGTAAGCGATACACTGCGGACAAACGATAGACTTCCTTATGGTTTCAGCTTTAAGCTTCCAAGATTAACATATCCCTTCGCATTACCCACCTGAATGTACGCCCAATCTTCCTCTGTATTTCTCGACATGACTATGACAGCGGTGCCTGTAATGAACGAACCTATGGTGTCCGAATCAGACTGCTTTGCCCTGCGTACATTAACTGTGCTTCCCGTTCCCGTAAGGTAATAGACCAATCGATTGGTAGACGCGGGAATTGCAGAAGCACCTGTAGCAGCAAGATTCTCTATAGGAAGGTATGCTGTAGTTCCACTTACCGTGAATTTAACCCATCCATTTCCAGATGATACGACTTTCACCGGCGTTCCTGCTGGATAAGATTTTCCATCCGCTGTCTGTCCACCCGCAGTAGTATACACTCTGACGACTTTTGCTGAAGTCGATGCGATATAAACAGTGCTACCTGCATTTGGCACCCAGGAAGGTGTCATTGCTTGTTCGTCCTTCGTGGCCGGTTTGACTTCGGATGTATATATTTTCATAATATAGCCACTTTTTCCATCCGCCTGGACATGATACCAGCTTCCACTTTCGCCGATAACCGTAAGGGCTGTGCCAACATCCAGGGTAGTCACGGTATCATAGCTGGACCCCGGCCCCTTTCGAATTCTAACGGACTTGCCATTGGAAGAATACACATAAACAGTAAAGCTCTTAAAGGAGGGCTCCGGCGTTGCATATGGTTCCGGTTCTGTAAAAGTAAGATAGGTATTCATCACATATCCGGTTCCAAAACTGCCCTTCACTGCACTCCAGGACTTTCCTTTCTCCGTAACAGTTACTTTTGTCCCATATTCCAGTGTAGTAAGTACTTTTCCACTCGAACTTGCTGATTTACGCACGTTGACCGCTTTTCCGTTTCCGCTGACAATCCATGCTGTCTCAGAGAGAATTGCCTTAGGTGTGGCTGTAGCTTTAACCGTAGGTGCAGGGGTGGGGGTAAGTGCTGCAGGTTTAGTTGTCGTCAGATAGCGCGTCATCACATAACCTGACACATCACCACTGACAATATGCGCCCAAGTGTTATATGTTCCATCTCTGACCACCTCAGTGCCATAGGGAAGCTCACCGATAACCGAGTAACTTGTGCCAGGGCCTTTTCGCACACGAACCGGATTTCCGTTCGTACTGGTGATATATGAAGTCGTACCGCTCTTGGTCGTTGGTTTGCTTGTCGCTTCCGGTGCTGCAGTAATGGTAGGTTTTGTCGAAGAAAGAAAGCTTGTCATGACAAAGCACACTTGCCCGTCAACGCTGATCTTGCTCCATGTCTTTCCTTTTTCCAGAACCGTTACCGTTTTTCCAACCTCAGCAATCCCAACTGCGTTATAACTGCGTCCCGCTCCACTGCGGAGGTTCACAGGCTTACCATTGGTACTGGTGATATACGCAAGTGTCGGGGCAGATGTCACCTTCGGTGTAGATGTGGGCTTCGGGGTGTTCGTTGCTTTTTGTGGAAGACTGACTTGTATGAATGAAGCATCCACATAGCCGCTCTTTCCCTTATAACGTACAAGACACCAGCCATCTTCTGTTTCTACATATTCCACTTCACTGCCAGACTTGATCCGTGTCACCACACTATACTTTGTTCCCGGACCAGAGCGCATATTCACCGTTGCTCCATTGGGGCTGATCACATACCTTGTCAACGCACTGTCTGCTACAGCCAATGAAAACAGAAGACATGTCAGGCAAAGAATAAACATCATTCGGAAACTCATTTGTCTGCGCATGTAATTACCTCCTGAACCTTGTTTATCTTACCAATATGGCATACGTCACAATTCATCTGATGTGCCGTTTCACCGCACAATGCCATTGTCTGGTGCCGTGTTTTGCTTATCCAAAGCAATGCATACAGATATCCAACTACTTCCACGCTGCGGTATCACACATTCACAATGGTTTGACGCATTCATAATAGCAGAAACTTCGTTGGTTGGCAATCCACCTTCTGCAATTACGTCAGTTTGGGTTCGTAAATGTGTCATTTTTAAATTCAGTTTGTGTCATTGTGTTAAACTAATAAGTATTCTTGACATATTTCTCTTGTTTTCTCCCCTGTTCTGCCTTTTGTATTACTTGTAGTAAGCAAACAGTGCATTGCCTGTAAGTTGCCTTTTTGCTATACTTTCGGCGGCTTGTCAACAGCAAGCCAACATATACCGTTGATACAGGGAGGCACGCTATGAAGCTATGGGGCGGAAGATTCAGTAAAGCCACTGACGGTCTGGTGGACGATTTCCACTCCTCAATTACTTTTGATCAGCGCTTATATCGTCAGGATATTACAGGATCTATCGCGCATGCCACCATGCTCGGTGAACAGGGAATCATTCCGCAATCTGATGCAGATGCCATCGTTGAGGGGCTCAAGGATATCCTGAAGGATGCGGATGCAGGAAAGATCACCTGGCACATTGACGCCGAGGACATTCACATGAATGTCGAAACTCTGCTCACTGAACGCATCGGAGATGCCGGAAAACGCCTGCACACCGGACGCAGCAGGAACGACCAGGTCGCACTGGATACGCATATGTATGCAAAAATCGCGTGTTTGGATACTATCGCCATGCTGGAGGATCTTATCGGTGCTCTCCTGGATACCGCTGAAAATCATCTGCATACGATCATGCCCGGCTATACGCATCTGCAGAAAGCTCAGCCCATTACCTTGGCGCATCATCTCATGGCCTATGTACAGATGTTTCTCCGCGATCGCACGCGTTTTCAACATGCCTTGCAATCTGCCGATGTGATGCCCCTGGGCTCTGGTGCACTTGCCGGAACTACCTACCCGCTGAATCGTGAGCGCGTTGCCGATCTTCTAGACTTTTCCTCTATTTCACAGAATTCCCTTGATGGTGTTGCCGACCGAGATTATCTGCTCGATTATATGGCTGGTGCCAGTATCGCCATGATGCATCTCAGCAGGTTTTGTGAAGAACTGATTCTTTGGAACACAAACGAATTCCATTTCGTAGAGATGGACGATGCGTTTTCCACCGGTTCATCAATCATGCCGCAAAAGAAAAACCCGGACGTGGCCGAGTTGATTCGTGGCAAAACAGGCCGTGTCTATGGTGACCTGTTCGCCCTCTTGACAACCATGAAGGGCCTTCCGCTTGCATACAATAAAGACATGCAGGAGGATAAGGAAGCTTTCTTTGACAGCCGTGATACCCTAGTGAAGTCTTTGACTGTATTCTCTGCCATGTTT